>JASFJY010000053.1:0-10785 GCA_050119415.1 Chromatiales bacterium
AATGCCTTCCAACGCCTGTTTGGCAATGGTGCGACAGTCACCAAGGATGCCCCGGCCGATATTGCGGTGAGCAGGATCCGTAGCGTACTCGATGCCAACCTGGAAGTGCTCGAGCAGATGCGTAGTGAACTGGGCAGTTTTGAAAAAGCACGTCTTGACGAGCACAGCGAAGCCATTCAGCGCATCGAGTCACGTCTGACCAGCACTACCTCTGACACCAGTGGCGGAGAGTGCAGTTCACCGACATTCAACACAGGTAGCTTCAGCGGCGCCACCGATAACGCCACCAACTTCGACACCATTGCCGATCTACAGAGCGATATCGTGGCACTGGCGTTGAAGTGCGACTTGACCCGGGTGGTGACATTCATGCTTGGCAATCACCAAGCCGACTATATCGTACCCGAGTCAGGGGTGGATACCAACTATCACCAGAGCATCCATGGCCGCCCGGCTGAGGACTATATCCAATACCGTAGCTACTTTGCCACCAAGCTGCAGTATCTGATACAGCGTCTTGCCGATACTGAGGATATGGATGGTAATTCTGTACTCGATAACACCATACTACTGCATGTCTCCGATATGGCTGATGGCCGTGCCCACACCGGTGAGAACGCGCCCTTCATGCTGGCTGGCGGCGGGAGTGGTACCTTGACCACAGGCAGGTCGCTGAATCTCAACGGCGTAGACTACAAGAGTCTATTGGATACGGTGGCACAAGCCGCGGGAGTCGATATCACCGCATCGGACTATCCTGGCTATGGCAGCGGTCCGCTTAGCGGGATTTTCAACTAAAGCCAAAATATCAGGGAGAGTAAAAATTCCGATCTATAGCAATTAAGCAAGAGATGACCGTGGAACACCGTTATCATTCGCGCATTCAAAAGTCCATGGAGGTCGATTTAGTTCGAAGAGGTCAGCACATTGGAAGTGCAAAAATAAAAGATTTGAGCCTTGGGGGAATGATGTTGTCGCTTGATAAACCAGCCTTGAAACCCAATGAAATTGTTTTATTGCAAATGCGTATCCAGGGTGAGCTGCAAACATTAAGAGGCTTTGTTATTTACACGTCTGAAAACCATACCGGCATTATGCTAATCGGTATGAGTAGAGATGCCGCACGGGCCTACTTCAACTTTATAAAGGAGATGGATGTGCCCGCTTAACTCGAATGTTTCATCCGGGAACGCGATGATCCCGGTGCGAGAACGCGTTCAGCATAGGCTGGTTAGACTTTGTACTTTTCTAATATTCCAAAAATAACAAGCAAAAACCTAATGTTATTTTATTTTTTAAGCGACCGGGTGAAACATTCGGGTTAATGACGGTAACCAGATCGAAAAACAGCCACCTTCAAGCCGCTGCTTATCAGTCAGCTTGACGAATCCTTCCCGGTTACCGTTCTTATGCATGCGTACCACCATGGAGGCCAAGTAGATACCCAATTGAGTATGACCTTCGCTCTAGCCCTAATGTTTTATCCGGTCGCTTAGAAAAGTGTAAGAAGAATAAACGCCACATCCCTGCACATCAAGGTAGAAAACCGGCGTCAGGAATCCACCGGCAACACCAGCCTATCCTGTCATCATCGATTTAAAAACCCTGTATTTTCCAACTGAAACAGCGCTATTTCACTCCTTTTTAGCCTCTTGGTTTTCACGGCGCATGGATGCACCGTTTACGGACCTAAGAATGGAACCTTGTCAACGACCGGTTGATTCTCGAGGTGTCTTCCTTGATCCGACGCAGTGGAATCTATATACTCACATTTTTAATTGAACGTTCAATTAATAAAAAAACATGCCAAGAATTGGGATAGAACGCATTAGGAAACAACAGCTTATCGATGCCACGCTAAAATCGATAGAGATCAATGGGCTTCAGAACACGACGATTATGACGATCAGCCGCTTTGCCGGAATGTCGTCAGGCATCATCAGCCACTACTTCGGCGGCAAGCAGGGATTGATCGAGGCCGCGGTGCGCCATTTGCTCGAACAACTGAAACTTGGGCTGCTAGGCCAGTTGCGCGAGGCCGGGGATGTTGCGCCACGGGATCGTTTGATGATGATCGTGGAAACCAACTTCTCCGGGTTTCAGCAGTCTTCCTCCGCCACCAACGCGTGGCTGTCGTTCTGGGCCAGAGCTGTCCATGACCAGGCCCTCGCACGTTTACAGGCGGTCAACAGCAAACGCCTGGAAAGCAACTTGATGTACTCCTTCCGCCAATTGATTCCCGACCCGGATCAGGCCCGCGAATGCGCGCGGATGAGCGCGGCGATGATCGACGGCATGTGGTTACGAACCGCCCTGACCGAGCCTGCAAAGCGGGATTTCCGCGAACCGGAACGGCTTTGCAAGGCGTTCATCGATCTGCAAATCGAACGCTTCGGAAAAGCATCATGATCCTGATACGAAATTTTATCAACGGCGCCCCACTCGGCAACCAGAGCGGCGAAACCTTTGACGTAATCAACCCGGCCAGCGGAAAGCTCGCCTACCGGGTGGAAGTGGCGGATGAATCCGTCCGTGAAGCCGCGATCAGCAGCGCGCGCAAAGGCTTCGCGCAGTGGTCCGCGCTGAGCGGCATGGAACGTGGCCGCATCCTGCAAAAGGCGGTGGCGCTGCTGCGTGAGCGCAATGACGAACTCGCCGAAATCGAGGTGCTGGATACCGGCAAACCGTGGCAGGAGGCATCGGTGGTGGATGTGGTCACTGGCGCCGATTCAATCGAATTCTTTGCCGGCCTGGCGCCCGCGATCGAGGGAAACCAGCAGGACCTGGGCGGCGATTTCTACTACACCCGGCGCGAGCCGCTGGGCGTCTGCGCCGGCATCGGCGCATGGAACTATCCGTTGCAGATCGCCTGCTGGAAGGCCGCCCCGGCGCTCGCCTGCGGCAATGCGATGATCTTCAAGCCGTCGGAGGAGACCCCGCAGGGCGCGGTCAAACTGGCGCAGATCTTCATCGAGGCCGGCGTGCCGGCGGGTGTGTTCAACGTGGTCCACGGCGATGGCACGGTCGGCGCCTGGCTGACCCATCACCCGGATATCGCCAAGGTCTCGTTTACCGGCGAAGTCGCTACCGGCAAGAAGGTCATGGCGGCCGCCGCGACCTCGCTGAAAGAGGTCACGATGGAACTCGGCGGCAAGTCACCGCTGATCGTCTTCGATGATGCCGATGTCGACGATGCGGTATCCGCGGCTATGCTGGGCAACTTCTATACCCAGGGTGAAATCTGCACCAACGGGACCCGGGTGTTCGTGCAAGAAGGTATCGAAGCGGCGTTTATGCAAAGACTGCTGCAACGCACTCGTGACAACATCGTCGCTGGTGATCCGATGGACCCGCGGGTGAATTTCGGCGCGCTGATCTCGGCGCGTCACCGGCAACGGGTGCTGGACTATATCGAAAACGGCAAGGCCGAAGGCGCGACCCTGGCGGAAGGCGGCAAGGCAATGCAACCTGCCGGCGCCGAGGGCGGTTTCTTCGTGCAGCCGACGATTTTTACCGATTGTCGCGATGACATGAGGATCGTGCGCGAGGAGATCTTCGGTCCGGTGATGTCGGTGTTGAGCTTTAGCGACGAGGAAGAGGTCATCCGCCGCGCCAATGATTGCGAGGTCGGCCTCGCCGCCGGGGTCATGACCAACGATATCCGCCGCGCGCATCGTGTCATCCATCGCCTGCAGGCGGGAATCTGCTGGATCAACGCCTATGGCAATTCGCCGGCGGAAATGCCGGTCGGTGGTTACAAGCAATCCGGTCTTGGCCGCGAAAACGGCATCGAAACCCTGCGCCACTACACCCAGTTGAAAGCGGTGTATGTCGGTATGAACCCGCTGGAAAGCCCATTCTAAAACAATGAAGCAATCCTACGATTACATCATCGTTGGCGCCGGCTCCGCCGGCTGCGTACTCGCCAACCGCCTCAGCGAGGATGCCGGGGTAAGCGTGCTGCTGATCGAAACCGGTGGCAGCGACCGCAGTATCTTTATTCAAATGCCGACCGCGTTGTCGATTCCGATGAACACGAAGAAGTACGCCTGGCAATTCGAAACAGCTCCTGAACCTTATCTCGACAATCGGCGCATGCACTGCCCGCGCGGCAAGGTTCTGGGCGGATCGTCGTCGATCAATGGCATGGTCTATGTTCGCGGTCACGCCAAGGATTTCGACGAATGGGCGGAGCACGGCGCGGAGCAGTGGGACTATGCCCACTGCCTGCCCTATTTCAGGAAAGCGGAGAGCTGGACCTTCGGCGGCGATGAGTACCGCGGCGACAACGGTCCGCTGGCGACCAACAACGGCAACAATATGCAAAACCCGCTGTACCGGACCTTTATCGAGGCCGGGCAACAGGCGGGCTACGCATTCACCGCGGATTACAATGGCCGGCGCCAGGAAGGCTTTGGTCCGATGCATATGACTATCAAGAACGGCGTGCGCTGGTCGACCGCGAATGCCTATCTGCGCCCGGCGATGCAACGATCCAACCTGAGCGTGATGGCCCATGCCCAGGTGCACAAAGTGCTGCTCGAAGGCAAGCAGGCGGTGGGGGTGCGACTGGCACGCAAGGGTGTTACCAGCGACATTCAGGCGCGGCGTGAAGTGGTCCTGTGCGCCGGCCCGGTGGGCTCGCCGCATATCCTCCAGCTATCGGGCATCGGTGCCGCCGATGTGCTCGCCGGGGCGGGCATCGAGGTCAGCCACGAGTTGCCCGGGGTTGGAGAAAACCTGCAGGATCACCTTGAGTTCTATTTCCAGTTCAAATGCAAGCAACCGATTACGCTCAATGGCAAGCTGGATTTATGGAACAAGTTCCTGATTGGCAGCCGCTGGTTTTTCACCCGCGGCGGCCTCGGCGCGACCAACCATTTCGAATCCTGCGGCTTCATCCGCTCCAAGGCCGGAGTCGAATGGCCCGACCTGCAATATCATTTTCTGCCGGCTGCGATGCGCTATGACGGGCGCAGCGCGTTTGCCGGACACGGCTTCCAGGTCCATATCGGTCACAACAAACCGCAAAGCCGTGGTTATGTGCGGGTGCGCGACACGGATGCGACGCAGCCCCCGGAAATCCTCTTCAATTACCTGCGGGCCGAAGCCGACCGCGAGGGCTTTCGCGACTGCGTCAAACTGACCCGGGAGATCATCAACCAACCCGCGTTCGATGAATACCGCGGCGATGAGATCCAGCCGGGCATCGAAGTACAGAGCGATGACGAGATCGACCGCTTCATCCGCGCCAATGTGGAGAGCGCTTACCATCCATCCTGTTCCTGCAAGATGGGGACGGATGAGCTGGCGGTGGTCGACCCGCAGACCCGGGTACGGGGCATCGATAATCTGCGCGTCGTCGATTCATCGATTTTCCCGACCATACCCAATGGCAACCTGAACGCACCGACCATTATGGTCGCGGAACGCGCCGCGGATATTATCCGGGGCCAAGCGCCGCTGCCCGCTGCAACCAGCGAGGTTGGCATGGACCCGCAATGGCGACAGCGCCAGCGCGGCGATGCCGCTGTACGTGAGACAAAAAATTTCTGATTAAACGTTGTAATGCAGTACAGATCTGAACTGCGATCAAACCAAGTAAGTTAAGTCATTGTATATAAGCAAAGAGTAAAGACACGATAAGCACGGGAGACAAGCATGAAGAAGTTTATGAGTATGATGATCGCAGGCCTGATGATGGCAACCAGTTCGCTGCAGGCCGCGGACTGTGGCACGGTCCGTTTTTCAGACGTGGGCTGGACCGATATCACCGCGACCACCGCGCTCGCATCGGTAGTGCTCAAAGAACTGGGTTACACACCGAAGACCCAATTGCTATCGGTGCCGGTGACCTACAAGTCGCTGGAAAATTCCGATATCGACGTATTCCTCGGCAACTGGATGCCGACCATGGAAGCCGATATTCGTCCCTACCTCGACCGAGGCACGGTTGAATCGCTGAAAACCAACCTGACCGGCGCCAAGTACACCCTGGCCGTACCGAAGTACGTCTACGATGCGGGGGTCAAGAACTTCGCCGATATCGCCAAGTTCGCCGACAAATTCGACAATAAGATCTACGGCATCGAGCCCGGCAATGACGGTAACCGCCTGATCCAGGACATGATCGACAAGGACGCCTTTGGCCTGAAGGATTTCTCGGTGGTCGAGTCGAGTGAAGCCGGGATGCTGTCGCAGGTCAAACGCATGACCCGCCGCAATAAATGGATTGTTTTCCTCGGCTGGGAACCGCATCCGATGAACAGCAATTTCGAGCTTGTCTATCTCGAAGGCGGTGACGACTACTTTGGCCCCAATCTTGGCGGCGCCACTGTAATGACCAACGTGCGCAAGGGCTATACCACGCAATGCCCGAATGTCGGTGCGTTGCTGAACAATCTTGAATTCACCCTAGCCATGGAAAACGAGATCATGGGCGCGATTCTCGATGGCGGTGAGAAACCGCAAGCCGCTGCCAAATCCTGGCTCAAGGCGCACCCTGAAGTGCTCGCGGACTGGCTCAAAGGGGTCAAGACCAAAGGCGGTAAGCCTGGGCTGAGCGCTGTAAAGTCATCGCTCTAATCGATGAGAGGCGGCGATATGCTTCGGCATATCGTTGCACCTGACTATGGAAAATCACAAGCTTCCCATCGGTGAGTACATCGAGCTGTTTTTCGACTGGCTGATAGACAATGCGCCCTGGCTATTCGATGCGATCTCCTTCGTGCTGGAAAAGGTCATCAACGGCTCGACCGACGCACTTCTGCTGCTCAATCCCATCGTGTTCACCCTGCTGGTCGCGATCCTGGCCTACCGCCTGCATCGCTCCGTCAGCCAGGTGGTTTACGTCATCCTCGCGCTGCTGACGATCTGGAACCTGGGCTACTGGCAGGAAACCATGCAGACCCTGTCGCTGGTCCTCTATGCAACGCTGCTCTGTATTCTGTTTGCATTGCCATTGGGCATTTACGCCGCGCATCACCCGCGGCTATATGTCGTGATGCGTCCGGTGCTGGATCTGATGCAGACCGTACCGTCCTTCGTCTACCTGATTCCAACGCTGACCCTGTTTGGTCTGGGCGTGGTGCCGGGGCTTATCTCCACAATCATCTTCGCCATCGCTGCGCCGATACGGCTGACCTACCTGGGGATTTCCGAAGTGCCCAAGGAGATCTACGAGGCGGGGCAGTCGTTCGGCGCGACGCGCTCGCAATTGCTCTGGCGCATCGAATTGCCCGCGGCGGCATCCAGCATCGCCGCCGGCGTCACCCAGTGCATCATGCTGTCGCTATCGATGGTGGTCATATCCGCGCTGGTCGGCGCCGACGGTCTCGGCAAGCCGGTGGTCAGGGCGCTCAACACGGTCGATATCGCGGCCGGTTTCGAGGCCGGTCTCGCCATCGTGTTGCTGGCCATACTGCTTGATCGGATCTTCAAACAACCGAAGGGCAAACCACGCCATGATTGAAATCAGAAATCTGGACGTCGTCTTCGGCCCCAACCCGGCCGCCGGCCTGGACCTGCTGGACCAGGGGCTGGAACGCGAAGAAATCCGCCAGAAAACCGGCCAGGTGGTCGGCGTCAAGAACGCGTCGCTACAGGTCGACAAGGGCGAGATTTGCGTGCTGATGGGACTCTCCGGTTCCGGCAAATCAAGCCTGCTGCGTTGCGTCAACGGTCTCAATCCGGTTACGCGCGGCGAGGTCAGAATCCAGCACGAGGGTGCGATGGTGGATTTCGTCAAGGCCGACAAGGCAACCCAGCGCGATATCCGCATGCGGCGTATTTCGATGGTGTTCCAAAAATTCGCGCTAATGCCCTGGCTGACGGTGGAACGCAATGTGTCGATGCCACTGGAAATCCAAAAGATGCACAAAACCGAGATCAAGCGCCGCGTCGATCAACAACTCGAGCTGGTCGGCCTCAGCGAATGGCGCAATCTGAAACCGGGCGAACTCTCAGGCGGGATGCAGCAGCGCGTCGGCCTGGCGCGCGCTTTATCGATGGAAACCGATGTATTGTTGATGGACGAACCCTTCTCCGCTCTGGACCCGCTGATCCGCACCCAGCTGCAGGACGAGTTGTTGCAATTACAGCAGGAATTGAAGAAGACCATCCTGTTCGTGTCGCATGACCTCGATGAGGCGCTCAAGCTCGGCAACCACATCGCGATTATGAAGGATGGCGAGATCGTGCAGCACGGGCGGCCGGAGAATATCGTGCTCAATCCGCAGACCGACTATGTGCGCGAGTTCGTTGCCCATACCAATCCGCTGAACGTGCTAAAGGCGGCATCGATCATGCTTGATTTAAATGACGTCCCGCTGACCGAACAGGGCTATTGCCTGAACAAGCGCGGGGGCTACTGGTTGAGTGCGGATAGACAGACGGTGAACGTAAAAGGTGAGACCTTCCCGCTGCAGTTCTGGCAATCCGGTCAGGCGCTGGAAACTTTGAACAAACAGCCGGTTTGTGTCGCGGCCGATGTACCGATGCGCGAGGTGATGGAGTTGCGCTATTTCACCACCCATCCAGTACTGATCGCCGATCAAGACAAGATCGTCGGCTTCATCGGTGACCGCGAACTCTACCACACCCTGCTCGGCAAGATGCTGACCGACGACTGATTGCCAAGTATAAGAAGAACAAAGGCCACATCCCTGCATATCAAGGTAGAATGATAGGTAAGGTGCTAGGGCTGGTTTACCGGGCTATCGCTGCCCACCTGATTAAGAAGGCTGGAGATTATGGAATGGTTGAGATGTACGAATCCTTGGATGCCGTAAGTATCTTCGGTTTGGCATCCTCGAGCAAGGTTGATTAAAGATCTCTTTGACTCGCTTTTGATTGTCAACCTCTCCGAGAGAGGAGTTGGCAAGGGGTCCTAAAAGTAATGCGACTTTTTGTCTGATTCAGCGCTTTACTGATCGAAGGAACGTGATGGTGGTCACGCCTACTAAAGTTATCTATTGCGATCGCTTTGGCAAAGGGGTAGTAGTTTGTTTCTATGGAATAAGCACGATAAACATGGAAGTAATGGACCTTACATTCCAAGCCCGTCCAATTTCCTGCCTGTAGCATTCACGGGCTCACTAAAGATCCATTAAAAAACATTTGACGAAGAGAAGTACGTGTTTTTACGTGTTTTATTCGGGATTGGATGGAGAGGCAGTCATTACCCGCTTTTTCAAAGTGTAAGGCACAAAGGTTGATTGTTTCGCTACAAGGCGATGTTTAGTGAGGGCTCTGTGCATCAGGAGTATCAGACATCAAAACAGTAACGCCGTTCTGTGATGCTACGAGCATACTTACTCAGGAGTATAAACGGATTTATAGGAGGTCACATGAATGTGATGAGAGCGTGTGGAAGAGAAATTTCGGGGAAGCTTTATTTCAAAGCATCTTGCTGTTTATTAATTGTCCAGCTTTTAGTGGTAATTCCTGGCGGCTATAGCTTTGCCGCAGAGAAAGCCGACATTCAGGCAATGACTCAGTATGCAAATGACAATCTAATGAAAATATTAAACAGTATTCCTGAGGGGGAGGAAGAGCATTACGGTTTTTATAATCGCAATGAGTTAGAGCAAACAGCTCTGGGGATACCTTATCAGGAGTATGACCTTGAGAAAGAGCAGCCTACCGGATACTGGAGAATTCCAGTAATGGTTGACGGTGAAAATCGTTCCTTGCTTCGCTTGAAAAACACTGCAGAAGGCTTGAAGTTTTCCGGACTTGGTGGCGCTGAGCTGGCCCGCAATCTGGGTGATCATGAAAACAATATGGTAAACCAAGGAAAAAGTCTCGGCACGGGGAGAATCGTGAGGGATTATTCCATGCGCTGTGACTATGTTCAGTTCAATCAAAAACAGGGCGCAAAGTTGTCAGGCACTGTCTATCCATTATGGTCTGCTACCAGATTCATTTCGGCTTTCGGAGATAATGGTAGAGCCGCGGTCGAGGACTATGCAGGTTACGATCTGAACTCGATTAAGGAGATGCGCTTGAAAGCTCGGGAAATGAGAGGAGAGCCAATCTCGTTTTAGTAATTTGGAGAGAAGGAGTTTAAGGATGAACATACTTAGCAGGTTAAGTCTTCTGATATTTTTGTTGCCGTTTCCCTCATACGCCGAGATCCTGGATGCACCTTTAACGCCACAAGAGCAGGACCAATGGTGCTGGGCTGGAGCCAGTCAAAGCATACTACATTATTATGGAAATGATGAAATTGAGCAGTGCGAAATTGCCGAGTATACAAGGACGCATGCCACCTTCCACAATTTCGGTTCAGAAAACTGCTGCGACAATCCCAGCGGTGCTTGCAACTACTGGAACTACAATTATGGTGAAAGCGGCAGCATCCAAGATATCCTGAGTGACATGGCAAGTCCTTCTATAACCAATGACGGAATTGCGACGATGCTGAGCGAGCAGGAGGTTGCAGAAAATATTAAGCAGCGCCGGCCCTTCGTTATTCGGGTCTGTTGTGGCGGGCACTTCATAGTAGGGCGGGGTCTTGAGGATGGCAACCTCTTCTATATGGATCCTTGGCCGGGTGAGGGCTATGGTTATGGGCCATATGGTGCAGAGGTCAACGGAAGGAATTGGACACATACGAATGTGATGACGGTTAGTCCGAGTGAGGATGCACCGACACCGACGGCATTACCTACGCAAATACCGACCCCGACCGCGATACCGACCACGCTACCGACCGCGCTACCGACCGTGCTACCGACCGTGCTACCGACCGCACTACCGACCGCACTACCGACCGCACTACCG
>JASFJY010000054.1:0-10745 GCA_050119415.1 Chromatiales bacterium
CTGAATCAGGCGCATGGCTTGCCGATCTCCTTGTTTATTGCCTTTGGGATCCTGGGACCACTGGGGTGTTGAAGCCTCGAGTATAACGCCGGGCTGGTCAGTGGCGGAAGCCATTTGGTCTCATCCTTGGGCCTCGCTGTCTGCCGGATTGTCCAAATGGTCGCCCGCTATCTCCGGAGAGTATTTGACCGTGATGATGCGCAGTAGTGTCAGGATGACGATCACGGTCAGACTCAACATGACCTCGCGGGTAGTGTATTCACGGTACCAGAGACTGATCAGCTCACCGATCAACACCACGAGTGCCGCATCCAGAATCAGCGTCACCTTGACCCTGCCGAGGGCGAGGTAGGATTGCAGGGTGCGTATCAGTTCCAGAATGGCCAACAGGATGACCGCATCGATGATCATCTTTTCGGCCAGATGGCTCCAATCCGTTTTGAACGCCAGTACGAGCTGATGCGCCAGCTGATAGATGCCGCTAGCTATCCACAGACCAAGGCAGATGATAAGGCCGCTCACCAGGTAGCGAGTCATGCGGTTGAAAAGGCGGGGAGGGGCTGTATTAACAAAGAGACCGTTTGGGTCCGATACTTGTTTAAGGTCGCTGCTAGAGGGTTCCATATATTAGAAACTCTTTTTCAGAGAAGGAGTTACCTGCTTGTTGAGTGGTGCCTTCGTGGTGGGGCGGTCGGTCGGCGGCAGTCTAGGTTTGTGTTGTGACCACTTGATGTCAGTTCCTTGAAGACTTGGTTGCCGGGTTAACCCGAATGACATATTCGGGCTGATTCCCTCGTCGAGAGCGATATGGAAGGTGTATCATATGTTTTTTATTTATTGTCGATAGCAATCGTTAATGAACCTGCGTGATCTGAAATATCTTATTGCCGTTGCCGAAACCGAACATTTCGGCCATGCCGCCGCCCGCTGCTATGTCAGCCAGCCGACGCTCAGTGGGCAGATCAAGAAACTGGAACAGGAGCTGGGTGTGACCCTGTTCGAGCGCACCAATCGCTCGGTGTCGATTACGCCGGTCGGCGCAGAGATCGTGCGCCACGCCAAGCTGATCCTGGAGCAGGCAGACGTCATCAAGCAACTGGCGCAGGCCCAGCGCGATCCGCTGGCGGGGGCCCTGCGGGTGGGTGCGATCCCTACTGTCAGCCCCTATCTGATTCCACTGATTCTGCTGCCGCTGAAACAGCAGTACCCACAGATGCGTCTGGTGCTCTCGGAGGAGATCACCGACATGCTGACCCGACGCCTGTTGGAACATCAGATCGATGTGGCGATTCTGGCCACCGATGTGAAGGAGCCGGAGCTGGAGGTCATGCCCCTGTTCGAGGAACCTTTCTGGCTGGCTCATCCGCGGGATCACGAAATTTACAACAAGGATGAAATCAGCCGTCGGGATCTGAGTCATCTCGACCTGCTGCTGTTGGCGGATGGCCATTGTCTCACCGATCAGGTGATGGATGTCTGCCGCATCCGCGAGGGGGCGATGGACAATGAGATGGTCGACTTGCGGGCGGCCAGCCTGGAGACCCTGCTGCAGCTGGTCGGGGCCGGCTTCGGCTGTACCCTGGTGCCGGCCCTGGCGGTACGCGGCACCTGGACCACTGATTCGGGCGTCATCGCCAGAAAACTGCACTTAAAGGATGCCTATCGACGGGTTCAATTCGTCTATCGTAAGACCTTTCCGCGTAAGCATGCGTTGGAGGTGTTGGCAGAGGTGATCCGTAGTCAGCTACCGAATACGGTGAATCCTCTCTAAAAATAAATGACCCCGGCTTGTGGCACTCGAAGCAGGTTTTTGTGCGAATCGCTATATGCCGATAAAACCTCTGTCGGGCAGGGTTTTATGAAATGTTAATGCGGAGTCAGGTACAGCGCATTAAATTGACACACCTCCATGGGGCGAACCGCCGACTATGATGGAGCACGATAGGTGAAGCGAGCAACGATTCAGTCAGGAGAAGTAGCATGATAACCGTCGATTCCCAAGGGGTGATTCAGCGTTTTTCAGACCTTCTTGAGATCCATCCCGAGAACCGTCCGGTCCTGCAGGCGGGCGTGCATCCGATGCCCAATCTGCTGTCGCTCGGCGCAGAGGAGGTGCTGGAGGCCTTCCGCAAGAGCCAGATCCGCGACTTCACCGAGGTCATCGGCGCCCTGCAGCGCGAGGACAATCCGCTGCACGACCTCTTTGGTGAGATGCAGGCCCTCGCCGCGCGGGATCCGGGCAACCGTTTCAACCGCCTGGAACTCTTCAAACCAGGCGCCCTGCAGGCCATGTTCATGGAGCTGCATGAGCACGTCATGCAACATCCGGTCTGGCGCCACCCCTGTTTTGTGCGCATCTTCGAGGGCGACTTCGAGCGCGCGCAGTTGGAGTCCTTCGCCCTCAACTACTTCAACCAGGTCAAGAACACCCGCCAATGCGTGGCGCTGGCCCAGGGGCGATTCTCCGGTTTCATCTCGCTGCCCTACGGTTGTCTCAACGAACGGGTCTCGGAGCTGGCCCAGATCGTTCTGGCCCAGCTGCTGGCCGACGAGTACGGCGTCGGCACTCACAACATCGAGGACTATCCCGATCTGGCCCAACTGCTCAACTCCACCACCCACATCGCCATGTACCGCCAGCTCTTCGAGGGGCTGGACATTCCCTTCGAACAACAGGACGTGCCGATGTTGCATGGCGTGGCCGACAATGTGCTGATCCAGCGGCTGCTGGCGGGCCATCCCGACTTTGATCTGGTGGAGGCCCTCGCCTCGGTGGGCCTCGGCATGGAGTGGGGTGTGCCCGAATTTTTCAGCCTGCTTCTTGGTGGCATGATCCGCTGGGCCTGGCGCAACCATGTGCCGCTGACTCAGCGTCATCTCATCGTTTTCATCGCCCATGTACAGTACGATGTGCTGCACGCCATTTCGGTAATGCTGGCCACCAGCCTTTTTGGCTACGAAGAGAACGCCATCGATCGCATCAAGCAAGCTACCAACATGCTGATGTCGGGCCGTTACAATATGATGAGCGGGCTCCATAGTCACCTCTTCGGCGAGCCCTGCAGTGAGATCAGCGGGATCGATCTTGATGCGTGTTACCACATCAGCGACCGGCGTATCGAAGCGGCCCTGCTGGCGGCGCGTCAGAGTGTGGCGGACGAGACGGTTGTGGACAGCGCGGCTTACAAGGCGAGCCGGCGGACACCTTTCGTCTTCGCAGATTAGGGGGAGCTGACAGGGAGTTGCGCTAGAGCAGGCGTAGGTCGGGTTAGCGCAGCGTAAACCGACTGTTATGGGGGAATATCTCACTTTGTGTCGGGTTACGTTCCGCTAACCCGACCTACGGGCTGAACACGACATATTTGGTTGCCGGGTCAATATCTTTACATGAACAAGGAGCGGGAAGTGGATATCATGGAAAACTGGCCGGCGGTAAAGCGTCTGTTTTGGCAATCGATCATCTCATCGTACCCAAGGTCACCGTTTGATGTGGCGACACATGGCGAGGGTGAGGGAGATCCACTTCAGCCGCATCGAATCCGTCGATATCGGCCGCATGACCCAGGGTGTCTGGGTAGAGAAGTCATGAGTCCTGTTAGCCGGTTGTGGCAAAATCCTCCCCTTTACACCGACCGGTGCCTTTAACCGGCAGCCTGCTTGAGGAGTTGTGACATGCAGTCGTTTACCAGCGAGGCGGGGGAGTCGTTCCGCCAGCGCCTGATCGCCACCGCCAAGGGTTCCCATGGCGCAAAAGACATGAGCCGGGAGGAGGCACGTGAGGCTTTGGCCTTTCTGATGACCGCCGAGGCCCATCCGGCCCAGGTGGGGGCCTTTCTCACCGCCATGCGTTTCAAGGGGGCGCGGGTGCAGGAGATGAAGGGTTTTCTCGATGCCATGGAGGCCCATGCCAGCTTGATCTCGCCCAAGGTGGAGGGGCTGCTCAACTGCAACGGACCCTACGACGGACGCAAGCACGCCTTGCATCTGAGTCTGGCGGCGGCCATCGTGGTCGCTGCTGCCGGCGTGCCGGTGGTGATGCACTCCAACACCGGGTTACCGCCGAAGGACGGCGTCACCACCGCTCAGCTGCTGGAGGCCTTGGGGATCCCCGCCTGCCGGGAGCCCCAACAGGTGGAGCGGGACATCGAGGCGAAGGGCTTCGGCCATCTCCACGCCAGCCGTTACCTGCACGGGGTCGAGCGCCTCAAGCCGATTCGGCAGACCCTCTTCTACCGCTCTTTTCTGCACGCCTGCGAGGTGCTGCTCAACCCCGCCGCTGCAACCTATTCGATGCTCGGTGCGGCCCACAAGGGCTTCCTGGAACGTTTTGCCCGGGCCGCCGGCGAGCGGGGGCAGAAGCGGGTACTGGTGGTGCAGGGTCTGGACGGCTGCGACGAGCTGCCGCTACGGGCGGTGGCGGCGGTTGAATATGTCGACGGCGAACTCAACGAGATGCGCCTGGATCCGGCCGATTACGGCTTGGCCCATCGCCAACATCACCCCTGCGAATCGCCGCGGGCGACGGCACAGATTCTCGGGCAGACCCTGCGTGGCGAGAGCCGCGAACATTTCGACGGCCTGGTATACAATGCGGGGGTTCGGCTCTATCTGGCCGACCGCGTCAGGCGGATCGGCGAAGGTATCGAGCAGGCGAGGGCGATCGTCGAATCGGGTGACGCGGCCAGGAAGTTGGAAATGCTGCAACGTTGAAAATTTGGGAGTCAGACGGATTGTGTGGCCAAAGGGTGTCCGCCCGGCTACCAGCCGCAACGAATCGCTGTTTGTTAATGATAAGGTTTACTAAGGGAAAATCCGCACTCCTGGGGTGCTGGTTGCTGTTGGCGTTTATCTCTTCGTCCTCCGGCGCACAGCTGGGCTATACCACCGCACCTACCCCGGTGTGGGTGACTTCGGTAGAGGCGCCGCGCGACGATTGGGTCGATAAGGCGCCCGGTGGCAACGGGGCGGCCTATCTTCTGGTGGACCGTCAATGGTCGATGCTTGGCGGCAAGCAGAGGTTTTACAACCACTTCGCGACCAAGGCAGTGTCACCCTCGGGCGTTGAGGAGGCGTCGGCCATCTCCATCGAGTTCGACCCGCTCTACGAGTCGCTGACCCTCCACGGCATAACCATTTGGCGGGACGGTAAGGCGATGCAGCGGCTCGAGCATGCGAGGATCGATCTCATTCAGCGCGAAAAGGAACTCGAATACCAGCTCTACAGCGGCAGCAAGACGCTCAATGTCATCCTCGAGGATATCAGACCCGGGGATACAGTGGAGTATAGCTACACCATCGAGGGGGCCAATCCCATTTTTGCTGGCCACTTCTCCACAAGAGTGAACCTGCAGTGGAGTGTACCGGTTGGGCGTGTCCACTATCGTGTATTATGGCCGGACGATCAGCCGCTCTACGTCAGAAGCGATAAAACCGCTGTCAAACCGAGTACCCTGTCGAACGACGGAAAACGGGAAATGGTCTGGCTTCATGATAGGTTGGAAGCCGTAACCGGCGACGGCAATACGCCGAACTGGTTCGATCCCATTGCAAAGATATCCTTGAGCGACATGTCAAGCTGGGACCAGGTGGTCGAATGGGCGCTGCCGCTCTATCGGCAGACGCCCCTCAGTCAAGCCGAGCGCGAGATACTCACAGAGATTACCCGGCCCGGGATGAGCAAAGCGGGGCAGCTGCTGGCCGTGCTCAATTTCGTCCAGCAACAGATCCGTTATCTGGGTATGGAGATGGGTGAGAGTTCACACCGGCCCAGCCTGCCGGAGGAGGTGCTCGATCGCCGCTACGGGGATTGCAAGGACAAGACGCGGCTGTTGATCAGCCTGTTGCGGGAGCTGGGAATCGAAGCCTACCCGGCCCTGGTGAATAGTAGGTCCGGCGACTATCTGCCTGACGCCTTGCCATCATTGCTGGCTTTCGATCACGTGATCGCGCTGGTTAGGTTGGGTGGGCGCAACTATTGGCTTGATCCGACACGTACCCATCAGCGGGGCGATCTCGATACCCTCTACCAACACGACTATGACAATGCGCTGGTGGTGGCGAAGCCCGGTGGTGGTCTGTTGCCTATGTCGGAGGATATCAAGGCGGTGCATGGCAAGCATGTGGAGGAGACTTTCGATATCCGTGGCGGCGTGGATCAGCCGGTCGCCTACCGCATAGTGACCGAAGCCGATCACTACTATGCCGACTCGTTGCGCGAACAACTGGCGGAGAGCAACATCAATGTCTTGCAGCAATCCTATCTGAACTATACCGCACGCTACTATCCCAAAGTCGAGTCGGCCGGTCAGGTTCGGGTGGAAGAGGCGGCGCAGCGCAATGCGTTGAAGGTTATCGAAAGCTACCGGATTCCCAATGCCTGGGCGCCGATGGCCGAATCCAGCTATGTGGTGATCAAATTCGAACCCTATCTGATCAACGATCATATTTCAGATGTGGATACACCGAAGCGTACGACGCCCTACGCCGTTGCTCATCCGGTGCGCTATCGGCATACCACGCGGATTCTTGTGCCGGAAGGATCGGAATTCGAGAGCGAGTCCTACGAAATCAACGACAGCGCCTTCAGGTTCATGAAGTCGGTCGAGTTCAATGGTGCTGAATTGGTGATCGACTATCTTTACGAATCGTTACGCGACCATGTGATGCCGGCCGATATCGAACAGCATGTGATCAATCTTCGTGATCTCCATCATCTCACGAGTTACCAGATAAAAATGGTCGATCCCTCGATCGTTTTCGGCGACTACCATTTCGCCATGGGGGACGTGAACTGGCTGATGGTGGGGGTCGCTCTTCTCTCAGTGGTTCTGACCGGCCTGTTGTCCTACCGCATAATTTATCTGCGCGATTCGCCCGCGGCTCCCGCGGAAGATATCGATCCGCAACTCGTCGGAATATCTGGCTGGTTGATTCTGCCCGCCATATCGATCTTTCTCTTTCCGTTTTCCGTCGCCTGGGGTTTTAAAGATCTCCTCTATCTCTTCTCAGCCGCTCAATGGTCAGTGCTAATGGAGGAGGTGAGTGTGGCCTGGATGACATTGATCCTCTTCGGAGCGGTGCTCAACATCGTGATGATTGTGCTGTCACTGTTTCTGATTGCCATGTTCGTCACCCGGCGTAGCGGGTTCCCGAAGTTGTTCATCGGCTTCTATCTGTTTGTAACCATCTTCACCGGTGGTGATCTGCTGGCTCTGCACCTATTAGCCATACCGGGTGTGGGGGTCGAGGCCACGGACATTCGTGATTTTGCCCGGTTGCTGTTCCATACAATTCTCTGGAGTGCCTATTTCATAAGATCGAAACGGGTCAGGGCCACCTTCAGGCGTTCCAGGGACGGCAAGGAGCCGCTGTGGCGGGGCGATCTGGCGACGTAAAATGAAACCGGAACAGGTTTTTATTAACGCGACATATTTGCTTACTGGGTTAATAGCTATAACCGGCCGGTCTTGTTCTGGCCGGGATTGGGGGGGGAGGACCCTCCCGAGCGCAGCCATGCTCGCGGCCTTTGCTGGTTCTATCATGCGCAACCTTCCGCAGGAGAGAGCGAATGGAGCGAATGACCATCTCACTGGACACGGCCCTCGCCGAGGCGTTCGATCAGTTCATTAAACAGCACGGTTACCGCAACCGCTCGGAGGCGGTGCGTGATCTCATTCGTCTCAAGCTCGAATCGGAACGCTTGGAGCGGGAGCGCAAGGGCCACTGTGTAGGCACCTTGACCTATGTTTACAACCACGAGGAACGGGAGCTGGCGCGACGGCTGACCACCGTGCAGCACCAACATCACGACCTGGCCGTCTCCACGTTGCACGTGCATCTGGACCACGAAAACTGCCTGGAGACGGTGGTGGTGCAGGGTCCGACTCGCCAAGTGCGCGCGTTTGCCGACGAGGTCATCGCGCGCCCCGGCGTGCGCCATGGAACACTCTATCTGATACCGGTGGACGTCAAGGAGAGCAGCCACCGACACGGTCAGGATCAGGGTCGCCATACCCATCGATCGCCCCGCACTTAACCCGGGTGAAACATTCGGGTAAAGCCGCTGGGTGAGTTCCGAGCCTGTTGTCAGGCTGAGCCCTGGGGATTAAACTGCGCGAAAGTTCATACGAAATTGTATTTGTTCATACCACTCAGGGATCTCTAATCAATCGTGGTTCGAGCGTCAGAGATTCCTCAAAGGGAGGCATCATGTCACCGCTGTACTCAGTTCGCACCCTCGCAACTTCACTACTCGGTAGCCTATTGTTGGGGTATTCGCTGGCGGCGTCGGCACACTTTCAGGAGATCATCCCCAGTCATGACATCCTGACCCAGCAGAGCGGCGGCCGGCTCAGCCTCGAGCTGACCTTCACCCATCCGATGGAGGGCGGTCCGGTGATGTCGATGGGAGAGCCGGTGCGATTCGCCGTGGTCGGTCCGCAGGGGGAGAGCGATCTGCGCCAAACGCTGCAGCCGGTGGAGCGTGACGGCAAGCGGGCCTACCGGGCCGACTACCGGGTCAGGCAGCCCGGTGACTACTGCTTCTATGTCGAGCCCGCCCCCTACTGGGAGCCCGCCGAGGGAGTAATGATCGTCCACTACGCCAAGGTGGTGGTGGATGCTTACGGGGCCGAGTCCGGCTGGGACCGTGACCTCGGCCTGCCGGTGGAGATCTCCCCCCTGAGTCGTCCCTACGGACTCTGGACCGGGAATCTCTTCCGGGGCGTGGTGAAGCGCAACGGTCGCCCCATCCCCTATGCCGAAGTGGAAGTGGAGTGGCGCAACGACGGCAGCGTCACCGCCCCGTCCGATCCCTACATCACCCAGGTGGTCAAGGCCGATGCCAACGGCACCTTCGCCTATGTCATGCCGCGGGCGGGGTGGTGGGGATTCGCCGCCCTGCTCGAGGCTGATGAACCGATGCCGAATCCCGAAGGGAAATCGGTGCCGGTGGAGCTGGGTGGACTGATTTGGGTACATGTCCGTGACATGCAGTGACTTGGCTGGTTGTTGTTGAGATCTATTTCATACCATGCGGGTGTCGGCGTATGCGCCCGGCGGGAGTGAGTATTCATGGCGCACATCCCTGACGGTGTCCTGGCCGCGCCTGTGCTGATCGGCGGCGCCCTGGCCAGCGCTGCCCTGGTGGCCCTCTCCCTGCGACGGCTCGACTATGACCGTATTCCCCAGGCCGCGGTGCTCTCAGCCGCCTTCTTCGTCTCCTCCCTGATCACCATTCCGCTCGGTCCAAGCAGTGTCCATCTGCTGCTCAACGGCCTGATGGGGCTGGTGCTGGGCTGGGCTTCTGTGCCAGCCATCCTGGTGGCGTTGTTGCTGCAGGCCGCTTTCTTCGGCTATGGCGGCGTATTGGTGCTTGGGGTCAATACCCTCAACATGGCTCTGCCGGCCCTGATCTGCGCCGCTCTATTTGCACCCTGTCTGAGCCGCGGCGATTGCCGTCGGCCTTTCCGCCTCGGTGCCATGGCCGGAGGGCTTGGCGTGGTGTTGAGCGGACTCATGGTGAGCCTCGCCATCGCCCTCAGTCGCGAGGCTTTCCTGCCGGCCGCCAAAGTGATCCTGCTAACCTACCTGCCGCTGGCGCTGGTTGAGTCGGCGGTGACCGGTGCCGTTATCGCCTTCGTCTGGCGGGTCGCTCCGGAACTGTTGCAGACGAGATACGCAAGCACGATGGCGCCGGAACAACAGCATGGCTAATGGGTCGCGGTTGACTTGGATTTTGCTGGGATTGCTGATCAGCCTGCCGCTGTCGGCTCACAAGCTAAAGGTCTTCGCCGCCGCGGAGGGGGGGAAGATAGTGGGTCGGGCCTATTTTGTCGGCGGTGCCGGCGCCAGTGGTGCGGTGATACATATTATCGCTGACGACGGGCGTGAATTGGCGCGCTTGGAACCTGATCGGGAGGGCAACTTCGACTACCGGATCGAGCGGCCCATGACCTATCGGGTAGTGGCCGATTCGCTCGACGGTCACCAGGCAAGCTGGACCCTGCGGGCGGAGGAGTTCTCTGCCTCGGCGTTGGACGTAGGGGCGATGCCGGCGCATGAGGGCCCTCTACCTGAACTCGATTCAACAGCAGTCCCGAATCTGTCACAGATAACCCGGGTGGAACAGGCGGTGGCGCGGCAGATCCGCCCCCTGCGGGAAGCATTGCAGGCCCATGAGGAACGGGTGCGCATGCGCGATATCCTCGGCGGTATCGGCTATATCGTCGGCTTGGCGGGCCTTGCGCTGTGGTGGAGCAGTCGACGGCGCAAGGAGGATCGATGAGCGGCGAACTGCTCTATCTGGATGCCCCTGATACCTGGCTGACCCGACGCGAGCCGCGTTTGCGCATCCTTGGCGCTGCCGCCTTTGCGCTGCTGACGGTGAGTCTCGACCGTTTCTACCTGATCATCCTGGCCTTCGCTCTGGCCTTCGCCCTGACCCTCTCGGCGGGTCTTGCGCCACGCCTCGTGTTGCGCCGATTGCTGGCGCTAGAAGGTTTCATGCTGGTGCTGTTGCTACTGCTGCCCTTCAGTGTGCCGGGCCAGGCGCTGTTGCAGCTGGGGCCCTTTGCCGCCAGCTGGGAAGGGCTGCAGCAGGCCCTGGCCATCCTGCTCAAGGCCAATGCTGTGGTGCTGGCCCTGCTGGCCCTGGTCGGCACCCTGGAGCCGGTCTCCCTGGGGCACGCCCTGGCCCGGCTGCGGCTGCCGGACAAGCTGGTTCATCTGCTGCTCTTCACCGTCCG
>JASFJY010000055.1:0-10735 GCA_050119415.1 Chromatiales bacterium
ATGTCGTGATCAGTCAATGTCATTTTCACGATTTTAAATCCGCCTACAACCCCGATGGTGGCACAGCCGTTATCCTCAGCAACAACGATGAAGGCCCAAATACAAGTTATCATTGGATCATCGGCTGCACCATCACTGACTGTGAGAATGGTATCCGCGACTCCTCCGACCAAAGCGGCGAGACCAACTACGCCATTGGCAACGTCTTGTACGACATCAGTAACTCCGCTCTCTATGAACAGGACAGTAACATAGGTAATGATGAGATCGTCTACTGGGTTAACAACACCATTCACAACTGCCGTTACGGGTATATAAGGGCAAGACAGCAAAAGACCTACACGTCCTATATGGAAGGAAACCTCTTCCACAATGTTACCACCTGTGTATTCGCCTCAGCAGGTGGATCAGGAGTGTACCAAGATGCCGCTGACGCCCAGATGCATGTCAGCAACAACCTGATGTATGGCAACGCGTCTGGCACACCGACCTCTGGCTGGGCTTCCTGGGCAAACAACATCGTCGGTGACAGCTCCAGCGAGAATCCACTACTGGTCAATCCTAATAATCAGGACTTTTCTTTGGCATCAGGCAGCCCAGCCATAGACGCCATAGCTTCGGAATCGGTCGCCTATCAGCACTTCCAGAGCATGTACGGCAGGGATATCCGTTACGACTATCTGGGCAACTACAGAGGCTCAACCAGTTTGAACATTGGCGCGATTGAAGGCGAAGGTGGGGGTTCAGTTGCAAAGTCTCCGCCAAGCCCGGTGACCAACTTAACCGCAAATTGATGCAGAGAAGCACTTAGCCATAAAAAAAACACGAACCGGCAACTCATGCCGGTTCGTGTTTTTTTGTGCCGAGCGGCGAGACCGGTACGAAGGCGCGTTCAGCCTGGGCCAGTTACACTTCGTACTTTGCTAATATTCTAGAAATAACAAGCAAAAACATTAAGTTAGTTTATTTTAAATCGGCTGGGTGAAACATGATGTCTAGCCGGGGTACCGGCAGGGTACCCGATAAGGCAGCCACTTATCTTTTGCTTGACTCCATATTATCTAAAATAGAGCGCTTCACCACATCCAGTTCGGCATCAATGGTCATCACCGGTGAGGTGGATTGCTTAATGGCGGTATCCGGATCCTTCATCCCGTTCCCCGTCAAGGTGCAGACCAAACCGGAGCCTTCAGGAATCTTGCCTGACTTAATGTCCCGCATCGCGCCCGCGAGAGAAGCGGCTGACGCGGGCTCGCAGAAGATGCCCTCACGCTCCGCAAGCAGTTTCTGAGCAGCCAGGATCTCCTCGTCGCTGCATTCATCGAACCAGCCACCGGATTCCTCTTTTGCCCTCCAGGCCTGATTCCAGGATTGCGGATTGCCGATACGTATAGCGGTTGCCACGGTCTCGGGTTCTTTCACCGGGCCGCCGCGCATGAAGGGCGCCGCGCCAGCTGCTTGATAGCCCACCATCTTGGGCCGCTTGCCGGTAACGGCGCCACCGGCGAATTTGCATTTACCGCCACAGTAGGCACAGGCCTCGGTGACATGGTCACCCGATGAGCAGGAGTATTCACAGTAACCGATCCAATGCGCCGTGATATTACCCGCATTGCCCACGGGCAGGCAGTGGTAATCGGGGGCATGTCCCAACTCCTCGATGATCTCGAAGGCCGCGGTTTTCTGTCCCTGCAGGCGATAAGGATTGATGGAGTTGACGATGGTCACGGGGGCGTGCTTTGCAACGTCTTTCACCAACTGCATGCCATCATCGAAGTTGCCTTTGATCTGGATGGTAATGGCACCGTACATCATCGCCTGCGCTAACTTACCCATGGCGATTTTACCGTCTGGAATCAGTACAAAGGCGGTGATACCGGCACGCGCCGCATAGGCAGCGGCGGCGGCGGATGTATTGCCGGTGGAAGCGCAGATAATCGCTTTGCTGCCCTCCTCCACCGCTTTGGTGACCGCCATGGTCATACCCCGATCCTTGAAGGAGCCCGTGGGATTCAATCCCTCATATTTGACATAGATGTCCACATCCTTACCCAGCTCACGAGGGATATTCTGCAAGCGGATCAAAGGCGTGTTGCCTTCGCCAAGACTGATGATGCGGGTATCATCGTGTACAGGAAGGCGATCTCGGTACTTGTTGATCAAACCTGTATAGCGGGGGCGGAACGTCATAATAATAAACCTCTCGGCGCCAGCCACGAAAGCAGTCGCATTGGTGACTGGCGAATCATCAAAATATCTGTGATCTCAACTCTCTCAGCCGGCCAGGCGTTCAACCCGGATGCGCATCACCTTGCCAGTGACACTGTCGAGCTGCTCGATGGCCGCGACGGCCTGGTTCATCTGCTTCTCCAGCACCCGCTGGGTGAGCATTACGAAGGGGACGGTGGCATCGTTCTCAGCCGGCTCCTTCTGCTGAATCGCTTCGATGCTGATACCCGCATGAGCCAGAATGCCGGCGATTTTTGCCACCACGCCTGGCCGATCCTCCACCTGCATACGCAGGTAGAAGGCGGTTTCTACCTCGTCGATAGGCAAGATGGGCAGGTCGACCAACTCGCCGGGCTGGAACGCCAGATGAGGCACCCGGTTCTCCGGATCGGTGGTGAGGGCACGCACTACATCCACCACATCCGCCACCACGGCAGAAGCGGTCGGCTCGGATCCGGCGCCCGCACCGTAGTAGAGGGTGGGACCGACCGCATCGCCTTTGACCAACACGGCGTTCATCACACCGTCCACATTGGCGATGAGGCGGCGATGGGGAATCATGGTGGGATGGACTCGCAGCTCGATCCCCCTTTCGGTCTTACGCGTGATACCAAGGTGCTTGATGCGATAACCAAATTGGGCGGCATACTCCACATCCTGTGGCTCGATCTGGGTGATACCTTCGGTGTAGGTCTTGTCGAACTGCAGGGGAATACCGAAGGCGATGGAGGCGAGGATGGTCAGTTTGTGGGCGGCATCAATGCCCTCCACGTCAAAAGTGGGATCGGCCTCGGCATAGCCCAGGGCCTGTGCTTCTTTCAAGACATCGGCGAAGTCACGCCCCTTGTCGCGCATCTCGGTGAGAATGAAATTTCCAGTGCCGTTGATGATGCCGGCGATCCACTCGATGCGGTTGGCCGCGAGACCTTCACGAACCGTCTTGATGATGGGAATACCACCGGCCACGGCGGCTTCGAAAGCGACCATCACACCCTTTTTCTGCGCTGCGGCAAAGATCTCATTGCCGTGCAGGGCAATCAACGCCTTGTTGGCGGTTACCACGTGCTTGCCATTCTCGATCGCCTTCAACACCAACTCGCGGGCCGGCGAATAACCGCCGATCAATTCGATGACGATCTCCACTTCGGGGTCGTCCACCACCGCGAAAGCATCGTCGCTCAACGTTATCCCCTCGACACCCCGCAGCAACTCGGGATCGTAGGCCTTGGCCGCGACATGGGTGATCTGGATCCCCCGTCCGGCACGGCGGGCTATCTCATCGGCATTGCGGGTCAACACCCCGAGGGTGCCGCCGCCTACGGTACCCAGTCCCAATAGACCCACTTTAACTGGCTTCAAAATCATTCTCCTGCTTTTCTTTTCCGCTCTCTTAAGATTTGATCAGACCGTCCTGACGGAACATATCGCGAATGCCGCGGATCGCCTGACGGGTGCGATGTTCGTTTTCGATCAGACCGAAGCGCACGTGATCGTCGCCATGTTCACCAAAACCGATACCCGGCGAAACCGCCACCTTCGCCTCCTGCAGAAGCTTTTTGGAAAACTCCAGGGAGCCCATTTCACGGTAGGGCTCTGGGATCGGCGCCCAGACGAACATGGTCGCCTTGGGTCGCTGAACCTGCCAGCCGATATTATTCAGACCGTCGCAGAGTACGTCACGCCGGCTCTGATACATATCCCTGATCTCCTTGACCACCTCCTGCGGCCCCTCTAAAGCGGCGATGGCCGCCACTTGGATAGGCGTGAAGGTCCCGTAATCGAGATAGGATTTGATTCTCGCCAATGCCGCGACCAGGGTCTTGTTGCCTCCCATGAAGCCGACACGCCAGCCGGGCATATTGTAGCTCTTTGAGAGCGAGAAGAACTCCACCGCGATCTCGTCAGCGCCGGGCACCTGCAGAATCGACGGGGCCACATAACCGTCAAAGACGATATCGGCATAGGCCAGGTCGTGCACCACCCAGATATTGTACTCCTTCGCTATCTCCACCACCTTCTCGAAGAACTCGAGTTCCACGCACTGGGTGGTGGGATTGCCGGGAAAATTGAGCACCAGCATCTTGGGCCGCGGCCAGGAGTCCTTGATCGCCCTGACCAGTTCATCGAAGAAATCGACGCCCGGCACCATCGGCACATGCCGCACATCGGCGCCGGCGATAATGAAGCCGTAAGGGTGGATCGGATAGGCCGGATTCGGCACCAGCACGGAGTCCCCCGGCCCCATACAGGCCAAGGCCAGGTGCGCCAGCCCCTCTTTCGAACCGATGGTGGCGATCATCTGGGTCTCGGGATCCAACTCCACCCCATAGCGGTTTTTGTACCAGTTGCACATGGCACGACGCAGACGCGGGATGCCCTTCGACATGGAATAACGGTGGGTATCTTTGCGATTGGCCACCTCGCACAGCTTGTCGACGATGTGTTGCGGCGTCGGTTGATCCGGATTGCCCATGCCGAAGTCGATGATATCCTCGCCACGCGCTCGCGCCGCCGCCTTGAGCTCATTGACGATGGCGAAAACGTAGGGGGGTAACCGCTTGATCCTGCGGAACTCTTCCATCTCGGGCGTGGACACGAAAACCTCGACTTTATGTTGGACCCAAAAGAATTAACGTTAACTGACAGCCTACTAAAGATCAATTAAATCACGTAACTTACGGCTTTTTTTGCAATCGCGGATGCGCTAAGGTCAACAGATGAAATTCGTGCTCGACAACAGCGGCGGCTATACCATACAACGCTATGATGCGGGTCAAGTCATTATCGGCGAGAAGATCTATCGTGACAGTCTAATCCTGCTGCCGGACCAGATCATTGCAGACTGGTCGCCTGAATCGGTCGGCAAGCTGACGGCAACAGATTTTGCCCAATTGGCGGAACTGGCACCGGAGATCGTACTGCTGGGAACCGGCAGGAAACAGCACTTCCCCCACCCCTCGGTCTGTCAGCCCCTGATGCAGCAGCGCATTGGGCTTGAGGTGATGGATACGGCGGCGGCCTGCCGCACCTACAATATTCTGGTGGTAGAGGGACGCCGGGTGGCGGCAGCCCTGTTTATGATTTGATTTCGGCATCCGGCATGGCTGCCGGCACCATCTCCCGATCGTCTTCCAGAAGGGTCACACCCTCAGGCGGGGGAAAGGCCTCTACCACCCGGTAGCTGAGCTTGTGCAGCGAGGCCTGATGCAAGGCATCCGACTCCATGATAATCAGGACCAGTACCGTCACCATGATCGGCAGCAGGCCGACCCCCCCAATCAAGGCCATAACCGCCACTTTCATCATGCCGAAGTAGGTGTAGCCGAGCCAACCCAGCAGACAGATACCCAGCACCGCCAGCAGCATGTAGATGAAGAAGCGGCTTCGTTGAGCGGCGATCTGCCAATGCACCATAACATACCAATGATCCCTCCCCCGCGAGCGCTTGGCGCGCCAGAGGGTATAGCTCAGCAGGGAGAGGGAGATGATCGGCACCAAAGCAACCGGCTGCGGATAGGAGCGAAACATACCCAAGGCCGCCACGAAACACAAAATGTGGTTACCGATCAAATTGGTAAGAAATATATCGTGCGGAACCTTGGCCTGTTGCGTCAACTCATCGGAGATCTCGAATTTCATCGGTGCGCCCCATCCTGCCTGTCATAATTGTGTAATGGCGAGGAGGGAGGCTACCATCTGATACTTGGAAATTCACTCCAGGGAAACCCCAATATATATAGCGGAAAGCTTGAAAGGTCAGTCCGACTCCTGCTCCGCCATGAGCTTTTTCACCACCCATCGCTTGACCCAAAAGAGGAGCAAAAACAGCACTATGCCGACAATCAGAGCAATCCAGGGCTGTTCTTTGAGAATTGTTATGAACCAGAGACCGTTTCCCATTGTAGAATCTCCCTCAGTCTATAAAATGCGCGCATCGATAGCCATGGGTGGCGCCCCATCTAAGGACGGCTCCTGAGCACAGGTAGTCGGTTATCATAGAACAGTCCACCCTCATTCCACATCGAAAATCATCAATAACCGGACAAAACATCAGATGGAAAAGAAGATCATTTTCTGGGTCGTCTCCCTCTCCCTGGTAGCCACTGCCCTCGCCATCCTGCTACCCGGCGGCCGCCAGCTTGACCCCCATCCCAAGCTGCCCTGGGAGATCAAACTGACACCTGAGCAGGCGGTGCGCGTATTCGAACTTACCCTGGGCCAGAGCACGCTGGCTGACGCCAGGTCCGTGTTGCAGATACAGGAGGAGATCACTCTCTTTGTTGACGAAGACGGCAAACCGACACTGGAGGCCTATTTCGAGCGGGTCTTTCTCAGCGGCCTGCGGGCCGATTTCATTATGGTATTGGAGGCAGATGAAACACTACTGGCGCAACTCTTCGACCAAGGCAGCCGCATCAGCCGCTCCAGTGACACCACCCACAAGGTGGAATTGAGCAATAAAGACAGGCAGCTGGTCGAAAAGCTACCGATCCACCTGATCAACTACGTCCCTTATGCAAACCTTGACGAGGATCTGGTCATCAGTCGCTTTGGACAGCCGGCGAAAAAAATGACTGAGTCAGAGACGGGCATCACCCACTGGATCTATCCGGATCGGGGTATGAGCATCGGCCTGAATCCGGATGGCAAGGAGCTAATCCAGTATATGCCGCTGAATGAGGTTGCCGCTTTCATGGCACGCATCGAAGAAAACAATCGTCAATACCAGGCGACCCAGGCGGCGGCCGGCTAGTCCGAATGTTTCATTCGGGCTAGCCGTCATAGGACGGGCGCGACGCTAATCCTCCTGGTCCTCGGCATCCGGCATGCGCTGTTTCGGTGCCTTTTTATTCTTCGGTGCTATGTCGTCATCCATAAGAATGCGGTGCGCTTCACCTTCGAGATCGTCGAACTGACCGGTTCGGGCGGCCCAGAACAGCACCGCCACGGCCACCAGGCCCAGCAGGATCATACCGGGTATCAAGCCGTAGATGACTTCCATTATGCCACTCCCTGATGACTCTTCATGACCTTACCTTAACACCTTTGAACAGGGTGCGGATACGCGCGGAGTTGCCGATCACAGCCAGCGAACTCATGGGCATGGAGATGGCCGCCACCAACGGAGTGACGATCGCCGCCATGGCCAGGGGCACCATGATGAGATTATAGGTGATGGAGATGCCGATGTTCTGACGAATCGTCAGCAAGGTGCGCCGGGAAAGGCCGATGGCGAGCCGCACCTTCTCCAGTTCGCTGCTCATCAGCACGATATCGGCGCTGGCGATGGAGACGTCGGTGCCCGAACCCATGGCGATACCCACATCGGCGCGCACCAGGGCGGGCGCATCGTTGACCCCGTCACCGACCATCGCCACCCGCTCCCCCGCGGCCTGCAGCGATGTTACCACCTGGTCCTTCTCTTCGGGCAGCACCTCGGCAATCACTTGCAGACCGCCCAAACGTTCGGCGATCGCCTCAGCCGCCTGGCGGCGGTCGCCTGTGAGCAGGGTCAGCTTGAGGCCCGCCTGTTTCAGCGCGCCGATCAAGTCACTGGCATCGTCGCGTATGCGGTCCTCGATCCCGATCAAGGCCAGCTGGCGCCCTTCTGAAGCGACACGGATCGATCCCACACCCCGCGCGTCCAACTCGGCGGCCAGGCGATCGAAGCGCTCGGATGAAGCGACCCCATGAGCAGACATCAGGCTCAGGTTGCCGGCCAGAAGCTGCTTGCCCCCCACCCGGGCGCTAATCCCCTGACCCGGCCGATAGTCAAACGCCTCCGCTTTGTAGGCCCGGTGATCGAGTTCCTGCCGCTCCAGCCAGTCGATAACCGCCTGTGCCGATGGGTGTTCGGCAAAGCGTTCCATGGCGCCGACTCTACACATGAGGTCGGCGATCTCTGGCGAACTGCCGTCACTCGACTCACTCCAGAGCCCTGATTCGGTATGGATGCCGACCACCGAAAGTCCGCCTTCGGTAAGCGTGCCGGTCTTGTCGAAGATGACGTGATTGATTGATGAGAGGGTCTCCAGCACTTCGCCATTCTTCACCAGAATGCCGTACTTCGCCCCCAGCCCCGATGCCACCGCAATGGACATGGGGGTGGCCAGCCCGAAGGCGCAGGGACAGGTGATAATGAGCACAGAGGTGGCCGCCAGCAGCGCCACCTCGAAGGAACTCTCCACCCAGTAGAGGAAGGTCAGGGTGGCTAACGCCAGGGTCACCGCCACGAACCAGGGAACGATCTGGTCGGCCAGGCACTGGATCGGCGCCTTCGAGGCTTGCGCCTCCTCGACCAGGCTGATGATGCGTCCCAATGCGGTGTTCTTCAGCGAACCGCGAACTTCGACCTGCAGCACTCCATGACGGTTAATGGTGCCCGCGGCAACCTCGTCGCCCCTATCCTTGGTCACCTCTTGCGACTCTCCGGTGAGCATCGATTCATCGACGCCACTGCTACCCTCCATGACGATGCCATCCACCGGAATCCGTTCACCCGGCTTGACCAATACCCTATCGCCGGCATTCACGGCGCGGATAGGCACCACCTTTTCCCGATCATCCAGCAGCAGGGTGGCCACCCGTGGCTGCAGATCGAGCAACCGCTGAGTGGCTGCGACCGCCTGACGTTTCGACATCGCCTCCAGATAACGCCCAACCAGGATCACGAAGAGGAAATTGACCACCGTGTCATAGTAGACCTCGCCCACCTGGCTGCCAGTGACGGTGACATAGGCCGAATAGAGATAGGTGATACTGGCGCCGATGGCGATGGGTAGATCCATGCCCAGATGGAAGTTCTTCAGACCGGACCAGGCCCCCTTGTAGAAGGGGGAGCCGGAGTAGAACAATACCGGCGTGGCCAGGGCGAAGCCGACCCAGTGGAACATACTGCGGAACTCGCCTTGGTCGGCACCGGCATAGAGGGCGATGGAGATCCACATCAGGTTCATCATGCCAAAGGCGGCAAAGGCCATGCGGTAGAGCAGATAACGGTTCTGCCGTTTCAAGGCCCCCTCGGCCATCTCGGGATCGTAGGGCACGGCGGCGTAGCCGATCTGGCCCATTCGCTCGATGATTTTAGAGAGAGGCAGCTGGCCGTTATGCCACTTGACATGCAGCCGCTTACCGGAGAGATTGACCTGCGCCGAGATCATACCGGTCATGGCGTTGAGGGTATGTTCGATCAGCCAGACACAGGCGGCGCAGTGGATACCTTCGACCAGCAGGTGGATCTCCCGCTCCTCGCCGAGTTCGCCGACGAACTCCTCCTGCACCTCGTCGAGATCGTAGAGGACAAGCTCCTTGGGGATTTCGGGAGGGGGCGCCAGACAGGTTCCTTCCGGTGTGCGCTGGTAGAAACCCTCTAAACCGGCTTCATAGATGGCCTGACAGACTGCTTTACAGCCGGTACAGCAAAACTCCTGTTCCTCGCCCTCGATCTCGGCGGTAACCACTTCGTCGGGGGGGATCGGCAGGCTGCAGTGAAAACAGGTACGGGTAACTTCGGCCTCAACAGTAGCCATCAAACGGTACCCTCAGAAGGCCTTAGGCGTTCCCCGATGGCCCGAATGAGAAACACACTCACAACGGGCCTCAGGGTACCCAGTCGATTCCGACACCAATCCGTTTCGGTGCGTTGTACTCGTCTTCACCCTGCTGGGCGCTGACCAGAATATCCCAGGCGCCCAACAGCGGAAAACGGACCTCGGCCTCATAGAGACCCGGCCCTGTCCGCTTCATCGGTACGTTGAAATCCTGTTTCGCATCCGACGGGCGGTAGGCGTAGAAAATCACTGCCGTCGGATCCACGGGTGCGCCATCTTTATCTTTAACCGTGAAACGGCAATTGACCACCTCATCGACGCCGATCTTCCTCGGCAGATCCACCTTCATCTGCCAGCCGGGATCGCGTGCCTGACGCTTGAGCATATTCTTTTCGTAGTCCTGCCCGCGCTCGTAGAAATCCTCAACCACCAATCCGGGATTATTGCTCTGAGCCAGATAGATCATGATCATGTTCATGGTGAAGAAGATCGCGATCATGGCGACCCATGCGATCACCCAGGGGCTCTGCCATGCGGATTTTTTATCTGTCATAGCGGTAAGTTACACGACTTGTTAACGTCACGGGGGCGGACATGATTGTCCACCCCCCCGGTAAAGCAGTCAATGATACAACAGATCGCGATCAGCGTGGACCGATAAAGACACTCTTGCGGTCACCCTCGAGGTTCTGACCGTTGTAGTCGCTCTGCACGCTGAATACGATGGGCGTGGTCTCCTGCTCCAGGTTCTCCTTCGGGACCCTGACGAAGACTGTACGAGAGGTCACCATGCCATGGCGCGCCGTGACGGGTTTGTCCGAATCCACCAGCACCAGACCCTTCGGCCCTTCGGCACTGATGTTGACCTGCATATCCTCAGTCAGCTTGTTGAGGATCTTCAGGGTGTACTTGTTCTGGATTGAACCGTCACTCTGCAACACGAACAGGGGCTGCCT
>JASFJY010000056.1:0-10653 GCA_050119415.1 Chromatiales bacterium
CTTTTGGGGATTTTCAGAAAAATTCCCCATTTATGGATGGGCACTAACTATACTAACTTGCGATTTTTACTTGTTATTTCTGGAATATTAGCAAAGTACAAAGTGTAACCGAGCTACGCTGAACGCGCCCTCGCACTGGTCTCACCGTCGAGATGGACGGAACTATCTGGGGCAGCTGTGAGTCTGGCCTTATTCATTTGATCCTATGTGTAGGAGCCCAGTCCCCTGGGCGACAGAAAATCGAAAGAATTTATCGCCGCGGGAGCGGGCTCCTACATATCGCGCCAAGCGCTAGCTCAAATCAATGGATTAGATTCACTGCTGTCCCACTAAATTCCCTCACACTCAGGGAGAGTATCGGGGTGAGAGAATTTAATATGCTAGCGAATAAGGTGACACCCACCAGGGCCGCCACCTCAAACACCTGACCGATGGCAACGCTATGGTCACCCTTTTCGATCTTCTGGAGAGTCGCGCGTGAGATACCGGCGCGATCATCGCATTTCCGGGTGAAATGTTCGGAGCAGTGATTTGTTGTATAAGGGGACGAATCCAGCTAATTTCCACTATCGCGTATTGCACAAAATCCTATTGATCGGTCCGTCTGACCGGATTGCAATATGGCATTAGACTCGATTCCTGATACATTCAAAATTGATTCAGTTTGGCTCCACTCGCCGTTCCATAAGGCGTTTACCCTTCCTTCGATCGGTATTTCCACCTGCCATGTAGCAGCGGAACCGCTATCATTGGTGATCACTAGCGTTGCGCAATATCCGGCATTCCAGTCATTGCTGATTTCAATAGCAGCACTGATGCCCGCTGATCCGCTATCAACTTGTACTTCATCGACTATATCCTGTGATGTATTGACATCATAGGTATTTACGGTATCAAAACCAATTGATCCATTGCAATGCAACCATTCAGAATAACTGCCTCCACCACAGGTACTGTTGCCCCAGACACCCGTGTTGTCCTCTTGATCTTCCGCCTGACGAACAACGCCGTTTACAATAATGTAATCCACCTGAACATCACGCCCTCCATTATCATTGGTAAATGCGACTCGGATTTCTCCACTGGCGTTTGTTTGCACGGTATAGTCAGTCATTTCAGTCGAAGCTGTCCATGCCCGTACTGTCACGCCACCCACTTGCAAGTTGACAGCCTCATCGCCGACAATACCGCGCAACCGTACCAAAATGGTATTGTCAACCTCTTCAACGGGATCGTCAGCCTCATCAATGGGTTCACCGTCATCCTCGTTACTGTCACTCGATGAGGTATCGACCAATCCCAGCATTTTATTCGCATAACGACGTCCCATCTCCCGAACGCCAGCAGAATCCCAGTGATACGCATCGTGTACCCCAAGGCCTTCCGCGGTCACAACATGCGCATTTGATATTACGGAAGGCAGTTGCCTTACCAAGGTGTTATGACTGGCACAGCAGCCCGAATAAGGCAGTTCACCGGCAATAAACGGAATATCTCCGGTACCGAGATCATTGCGAACATCCGTGACCAGTTGTTTAACCCTGCCGGGCCACGCTGTGTCGCCGGTGTTACTTTCACCCTGATGAAAAATAATACCTTTGATTACACCGCGCTGCTGTGCTCTCCGAGCCAAATCCAATAACCATTCATAACCGCCATGAAAGTTGTTGGGAGTGGAACCATATGTCGGTGTGCATGCATTGTAACTATCACAATCTTTGAGAAAATACTCAATTTTCTGACCGCCGTGCGCCGCACCAACCAGGCCAACAGTTACTTCCGCGCCAGAGTTCTCGGCCATGACCTTACCGAAGGTATCACCCGGTCCCAATCCGAGATAACTTAAACACCGAATCAACGGTGGAGCAGCGATACGCCATTGTCCATATGCAGCCCCTAACCGTGGACAGTCTTCATCCTGGAGCACCATCACACGCGGATTGGTAACCCTATCCTGCTCCTCAATTGTTGCCGCACCCTCCATATTTGACTGGCCAACCATAAGATAAATATGAAAATCCGGATCTGGCTCAGAAACTGCTGGAGACGTTAGCACTGCAAACAGAGCGCTAACACGAATAATACGGTTGATTATTTTCATGTTCTTCTTACTTATTGTTATGAATTTAAGAGTAAGTGATGCACTTGGATATGAGGCTTTTTTGCGACTTTCAGAACCGCCTCTTGACTACCCGCATCACAATTTCCGTTTACCTAGCTTCTTGACTAAAGCAAAAAACCGGCAGACTATTGAGACTGAAGTGGAGACATTACTGCGAGCCTCAATAACCTAACTTCCTTCATAAAAAGCATACCCGTGATTTAGAATGAATTCTGAGATGAACTTCAACAATCAATGGGTAGACCTTGACATTACACTCGTCGCTTGGAATCCGCATTACCCCTTCGCCATGGCATAAACAGTTGCAATAAACGTTAAAGAGCAAAGCTGAACCTTAGCGCGCTCAGTTAAACTAATATTCTAAAAAAAACATGTAAAAACCGTACGTTAATTTCTTTTCTAAGCAACGGGGGTGTAATGTTCGGGACAGGACGTTCGATGAAACCGATTTCGACCGTATTCGGCAACCATGATTAAGCCTGAACAGATACTTCGAGGCATGGCCTATGTACCGGGCTTGGCATCGGGCGAGCTACAGAGCGGGACGTCGGATCCAGGCGGCATTGCCCTGGTCGACTTAACGCAGGCGCTTGAGCCAATCACTCCTCCCGCGGCCTTCATCATTGTGGGTGGAGCGCCCCTCTCCCACGCCATGATCGAGCTTGTTGCCAGAGGCATACCGACGGTTGTCATCGATAGGGAGCAGGCGGGCTTGCTCACGCCTGGCGTCAAGGTTTCTATAGATGGCGCCACAGGAGTCATCATCATCAATGGTGGAGAAAACTTGCCGCCACCACGGATTCCACATCCCCCCAAGTCGGGATATCCGATTCAACTTGCGGACGGAACCGCGGTATGGCTGTTGGCCAGTGTGCGAAACTGTGAGCAGGCCCATCAGGCCTTGATCAGCGGCGCGAGCGGCATTGGTTTGGTACGTTCCGAATTTATTGCCAGCGACGCACCACACCCCCCGGATGTTTCCCGTTTAACAGAGGAATTCGAAAACCTCTGCAACGCGGCCGGTCATTTGACCGTCACCCTACGCCTTATCGATATCGCAGCCGACAAACCTCCCCGTTGGCTCTCTAAAGCACCACACATCCTGAGTCCTTTAGGCATGCAGGGCTCACGACTCTATCACCATGAGCCGGTAAACCTTGTATTAGGTGCGCAACTGACGGCCCTCGCAGAGTTGAGCGACCGTTACCCTATCGAAGTGCTTATTCCTTTTATCAGCAGGCGCGATGAACTATTGCACTGGTTGGAGTTCATCCGCAACACGCTACCGGACAGAGTGCCGATCGGCGCCATGGCGGAAACCCCTGGCGCCGTTGTGGATCTCGCCAACTGGGGGGATCTGGTCGACTTTTTTTCTGTCGGAACCAATGATCTTATCCAATACTTCTTTGGCGCCGATCGTGACGAACCTGCTCTGAGCGACATGCTGGATCCCTACGCCCCAGCACTCTACCGCCTATTACAGCAGGTGGCTGCCGATGCCGACAAATATCGCGATGAAATACGACTCTGTGGTGTATTGCCACGTCTCTCTGGCGTTCTAGCTATACTGGTCGGGCTTGGCTACCGTCGTTTTTCAGTGGACCCCATCTGGATTCCGTACCTGGCGGAATCACTTTACTCTACGACAATAGCCGAAGCGAAGGCGTTGGCCAGTCGGGTGTGTAACTGTAAGGATTCACAGGAGGTCGTTAAAACGTTAAATCAAACGGACCGGTAACAGGTGGACGTGATGGGTCCAGAAAAATCACTCTGGCCCCATCAATATTTCAACACCCTCTTTACTCGCTTTCAGTGACCGGCTTTAAGCTGCGTGTCACGCCCGGTCCACGTTCGGACACTACCATGCCTTGTCGGTCCACACCGTTACTCCTGCCCAGCGGTATACGGTTCCAAACCCGCTCATGCAGGTAATAGAGCACCATCTTGGTCAACACCTCGGTCAAACCGATCGCCGCCGCGATGGCCAGGTTTCCGGTGAAGAACCAGGAGAGCAGCATGGTGTCGATCGAACCGGTCACGCGCCAGGAGACAGCCTTGGCCAGGCTGCGAATGGGCCGCTCCGACGAAGCGGCCGCTTGTGACTGCTTCGAGGCCTTATTGTCAGCAACAGAGATGAACACAGTGCGTTTCCTTTCTGATCTATTCATGAATCCCGCACTCCCGCTTCAACCCAAAGAAGCGGGTCTCCTCCTCGCGCATACCCAATTCGAGCGGACGGCTGGTGTGGATGTCACCGACCGAGACATAACCCCGCTCCCACAGCGGATGGTAGGGCAAGCCGTGTTTCTGCAGGTAGCGGTGGACATCCCGGTTGTGCCAATCGATCACCGGATGGATCTTGAATCGGCCATCCTGCACACGCGCCACCGGCAAAGCGGCTCGGCTCTGCGACTGCTGCCGACGCAGACCGGCGAACCAGGTGCCTGCATTGTGAGTTTTCAAGGCGCGTTGAAGCGGTTCCACCTTGTTGATGCGGTTGTAGTGTTCGATGCCGGCGAGGCCCTGTTCCCAGAGACGGCCGTAGCGGCTCTCCTGCCAGGCCGGCGACTGTTCCGAGCGATAGACTTGCAGGTTTAGCTGCAGGCGCTCGGTCAGCTGGTCGATGAAATCGTAGGTCTCGGGAAACAGGTAGCCGGTATCGACCAGCACCACGGGGATATCGGGTGCGATGCGGGTAACCAGATGGAGCATCAGTGCGCCTTGGATACCGAAGCTGGAGGTCATGACGTGGTTGCCGGGCAGGTAGTGCAACGCCCACTCGATGCGCTGTTCGGCGTTCAAGCCCTCCAGCTTGCCGTTCAAGCGCTCGAGGCCCTCTGCCTCCTCCAATTCCGACGGGGAAACCTGTTCAAACGGTTGCATGGTAGTCCTCCGCGGGATCGATCACCGGCTTCACCAGAGCACGACGAATAACGAAGTCGCCGAAGCGCTCCTCGGGCAGACGCTCGTCGGCATAGTGACGGAAGAGTTCGTCTAGGGTCTGCAGCAGTTCACTTTCGTTCAAGTTCTTGCGGTAGAGCCGGTTGAGCCTCAGGCCGGTGCCGTCGCCGCCCAGTTGCAGGTTGTAGCGACCCAGTCCCTTGCCGACGAGACCGATCTCCGCCACATAGGGACGGGCGCAGCCGTTGGGGCAACCGGTCATACGCATGACAACGGCCTGCCGGTCGATGCCGTGGCGCGCCGCCAGATCTTCGACCTTCTGCAGCAGATCGGGGAAGTAACGCTCCGCCTCGGCCATCGCCTGGGGGCAGGTGGGCAGCGCCACGCAGGCGATGCTGGCCAGACGTGTCGGGCTGCGACCCTCAGACAACAGGCCGTGCTCACGGGCAAGCCGCTCAATGGCCCTCTTCTGATCCGCCGCCACAGCGGCGATGATCAGGTTCTGATTGGGGGTGATGCGGAAATCGCCCTGGTGGATTTCAGCGATCTTCCTCAGGCCGCTCATCAGGCGGGCAGTCGTGGTATCGGCCACCCGGCCGTTCTCGATATAGAGGGTCAGATGCCAGCGACCCTCGCCGTCCTCTATCCAGCCATAGCGGTCGCCCTGACTGGTGAAACGGACGGGCCAGGGCGCCTCGAAGCGCACACCGGCGCGCTGCTCCACTTCGGCGATGAAGGCGTCCAGGCCTAGGCGTTCGATGGTGTATTTGAGCCGGGCATGACGTCGGCTGACCCGGTCGCCGTGATCCCGCTGCACGCCGACCACCGCCTCCGCCACCGCCAGGGCCTGCTCGGGCGTGATGAAACCCAGCTCATCGGCCAATCTGGGAAAGGTTGTCGGATCGTCGTGGGTGGCGCCCATACCGCCGCCGGCCAGTACATTGAAGCCCAGCAGCCTGTCACCATCGGCAATGGCGACGAAACCCAAGTCGTTGGTGTAGACGTCCACATCGTTGTGGGGGGGCACGGCCACCGCCGTCTTGAACTTGCGCGGCAGATAGGTCTCGCCGTAGAGCGGTTCCGACTCGCCGCCGGCCACCGGCTCGCCATCGAGCCAGATCTCATGATAGGCGCGGGTCTTCGGCAACAGGTGCTCGCTGATACGCCGGGCCCACCGATAGACCTCTCCATGCAACGCCGAGCGCTGCGGGTTGGGATTGCAGAGTACGTTGCGGTTGACGTCGCCGCAGCCGCCGATGGAGTCGATCATGGCTTGGTTGATGCGCTGGATCAGGGGCTTCAGATTACGCTTGAGGATGCCGTGATACTGAAAGGTCTGGCGAGTGGTCAGGCGGATGGTGCCGTTGCCCAGTTCACGCCCCACCGCGTCGATCGCCAGCCACTGCTGCGGCGTGCAGACACCGCCGGGCAGGCGGGCCCGCAGCATGAAACTGTAGTAGGGTTCCAGAAACTGCTCCTGACGCTGCAGACGCTGGTCGCGGTCGTCCTGCTCATAGAAACCGTGGAATTTACTGATCTGCGCGTCGTCCGGGGAGAGGGCGCCGCTCACCGGATCGGCGACACTCTCCTTCAGGGTACCGCGCAGATAGCGGCTATTGGCCTTGATGAGTTCGTTGGGATTAACTGGACTATCCATCAGTAGACGTCTCTCTGGTAGCGGCCCTGTTCACGCAGGGATTCGATGTATTCGGCGGCGGCCGCTTCGTCGAGACCGCCCTGGGCCCGGACAATCCCCTGCAGGGATTGACGCACCGCCTGCTCCATGGCAATACCGCCACAGACATAGAGATGAGCCCCCTCCTGCAGCCAGCGATAGAGTTCAGCCCCCTCTTCGCGCAGACGCGACTGCACATAACCGCCATCACCCTCATCGCGGGAGAAGGCGAGACTGATGCGGTTGAGTAAGCCCCGCTTGCGGTAGTTGAGCCAGTCGGTCTGATAAAGGAAATCGCGGTGAAAATGGCGATTACCGAACACCAGCCAGTTAGCGCCGCTCGCGCCCCGCGCCTCCCGCTCTTGCAGGAAAGCGCGATAGGGGGCGATGCCGGTACCGGCGCCAATCATGATGACGGGGATGTCATCCCTCTTAGGCAGCCTGAAGCCCGGATTCTCCGCCACGTAGATCCCCAAACGCTCACCTTCGACCATATGCCGCGAGAGGTAGCCGGAGGCGCCGCCCAGATGATCGCGACCGTGCGCCCGATAATTCAGGACAGAGACGCTAAGCTGGATCTCGTCCTCGTAGGCCGCCTGGCTGGAGGCAATGGAGTAGAGCCTGGGCTGCTGGGGGTGGAGCAGAGTCGACAGGTTGTGCGCAACCACCTCGGCGGGATAGGCCTGCAGTAGATCGACGAACTGGCGGTCGCGGACGAAACGGCGCAGCGCGTCGGCGTCTTCACTTAAAACCGTCAACTCGGGATTACCGCTTAGCGAGGCCCAGGCCTTGACCACAGTGGGATGGAGCTGAGTCAGTTCCAGTCGCTCATGGAGAGCCTGAGCGAGCGTCAACCTAGTCTCGCCAACAGTGACCGACGCGTCGCCCGAGAGTCCCGTCAGCGCAAGGATCTCCTCGACCTGGGCCGGGTCGTTACGGAAGAAGAGCCCCACAGCGTCGCCAGGCCGGTAGCGGATCGTTTCGGCATCTATCGCCAGAACGAGATGGTACACCTCGGCAACCGCGTCGGCGGTGGTGATGCGCCGCCGCTCCAGCAGTTCGGCCTGAAAAGGGCGGTTACGGTCAAAGGGAACGGCAACAGCGGCCCGCTGCAGCGGTATGATCCTGGCCTGATCCGACGGCTGCCGCCATTTCTCCACCTCGTTAAAGATCTCTCCCCGCCAGGTCTCCGCCTGCTGCTGAAAATCCACATCGGCATCGACGCGCTGCAGCAACGCCTGGGCCCCGGATGCCCTTAGCAGGGCATCGAGATCTCTGCCCGCCTGGTTGAAAAATGCATAACTGGAGTCGCCGAGGCCGAAAACCGCGTAGCGGAGCTCAGTCAATTGGGGGGGCTTTTTTCCCTTGAGATATTTGAACAGCTCGCGGGCGCTCTCCGGTGGCTCCCCCTCGCCCTGAGTGCTGATCACCACCAGCAGCAACCGCTCCTTGGTAAGATCGCGGGGACGGTAGTGATCGGCCGAGACCAAACGAGGTGCAAAACCACGACCCGTGGCGCTTTCGGCCAATGCCTCGGCTAAACCACGGGCGTTACCCCCCTGGGTGGCATAGAGAATGGTAAGCGCAGGCGCCTCGTCGGACGACTTCCCGGAGACGGGCTGTAACCCTCTCAATCCGGCCAGATAACCGCTGGCCCATACCAGCTGTTCACTGCTCAAACCCTCCACCGCCTGGTGCAGACGTGAAAGCTGCAGGCCGTCCAGCGGATGGGGTGGAAACCCAACTGCGGTGTTGGCGATATTCTGCATGGCGACACTACCCCTGTTCGATAGTTGTTGATCGATTAGGTAGCAATAGTGGTGTTCGTTGTATATCTTGTGAAGTAATATATTTTAATATTCAATCAAGCGAAGAGATATGGAACTGCGGCAACTGACCTCACTGGTGACCCTGGCCGAATCGGGATTCAACGTAACCCTGGCAGCGGAACAGCTCCACTTGGTGCAGTCGGCCGTCTCCCAGCATTTGGCCCGCCTCGAGGAGGAGTTGGGCACTCAACTCTTTGTGCGTAAGGGTAAGCGGTTGATCGCCCTAACCGCGGCAGGAGAGTCGGTGCTCAACTATGCGCGACAAGCCCTGGCGATCCGCGAAAACATCCTCGCCGTCGGCCGCGACCATGTGGATGAGAGCAGCGGCGTGCTGCGCATTGGCACCACCCATACCCAGGCGCGCTACGTACTGCCTGCGGTGATCCGCGCCTTCCGTCAATTATTTCCCGCCGTGAGTCTGCAGATCCACCAAGGTACGCCGAAACAGCTGGTGGAAATGGCGCTCACCGACCGGGTCGACTTCTCCATCTGCACCGAGGAGCTGGGTGAGCACTCCACCCTCACGGCCATCCCCTGCTATCGCTGGAACCGGGGCCTCATTGCCCCCAAAGGTCATCCGGTGTTGTCGCAGAAACCGCTCTCCCTGGAGAGCATCTGCAACTATCCCCTGATCACCTACACCTTCGGCTTCACCGGCGCCAACCATATGCAGACCACCTTTGTCCGCAACGGACTACAACCCAACGTGGTCTTGACCGCCGCCGATACCGACGTGATAAAAACTTATGTGCGTGAGGGCATGGGTGTCGGCCTGATTGCCAGCATGGCCTATTTGCCTGAGCAGGACCAGGATCTGGAGATGCGCGACCTCAGCCATATGCTGCCCTGGGAGACCACCTGGGTGGCCTACCATAAGGATAAGTACCTGCGCCGCTACCAGCAGAAGTTCATCGACTTGATGGATGAGATGGTCCTGGAGAACGGCGTGACCAGGACGACATAAGACCGAGAACACGAAACTGTCCCAAGGAACGGAAGATTGCGGGAGAGTCGTTACGACCCTCTGTTTTCCTCTAGAATTGTTTTTAGCCCGAATATTTCATCCGGGAACACCATGATCGCGCCGGGGGGAACATTCGGCTTAGTTCACGACAGACACACTCACACTCTGCTCCCCCGTTGGAGCGCAGGCGTTCAGTAAAGCGCCATTGTTCTGGGGAATACGACATGAATCACCCCGACCATGATGTTAGCGATCTCGCCCTTTCGGCGGGCGGTGTCGCACGTATCGAATGGGCCCTGCAGGAGATGCCGGTGCTGCGCACGCTCATGCAGCAGTTCGCCGACGAAAAGCCCCTGTGCGACATCCGTATCAGCGGTTGTCTGCATATCACCACCGAGACCGCCAATCTGGCCCGTACGCTCAAGGCCGGCGGCGCCGAAGTGATGCTCTGCGCCAGCAATCCCCTCAGCACCCAGGACGATGTGGCCGCCGCACTGGTTGAGGGGTACGGCATCGGCGTCTTCGCCCGGCGCGGTGAAAGTTCCTCGCTCTACTACCAACACATCACCGCCGCCCTCGCCCATGAGCCGCAGCTGACCATGGACGACGGCGCCGATCTGATCAGCACCCTACACCAAGCGCACCGGGATCTACTGCCCAACATGCTTGGCGGCACCGAGGAGACCACCACCGGCGTCATCCGTCTGCGCGCCATGGCGCGGGACGCAGCACTGAATTATCCGGTGATCGCGGTCAACGACGCCATGACCAAACACCTCTTCGACAACCGCTACGGCACCGGCCAGAGCACCCTCGACGGCATTATCCGTGCCACCAACATCCTGCTCGCCGGCAAACGTTTCGCTGTGGTCGGCTACGGCTGGTGCGGTCGCGGCCTGGCCATGCGGGCCAAGGGACACGGTGCGCGGGTCATCGTCTGCGAAGTCGATCCGGTGCGCGCCCTGGAGGCGGCCATGGAGGGCTTCGAGGTCGTACCGCTGTTGCAGGCCGCGGCCGTGGCCGACTTCATGGTCACCGTCACCGGCGACAAGCATGTGATCGACACCCCCCATTTTGAAGTGATGAAGGACGGCTGTGTGATCGCCAACTCCGGCCACTTCGATGTGGAGATCAATCTGCCGGCCCTGCAAGCCATGGCCAG
>JASFJY010000057.1:0-10456 GCA_050119415.1 Chromatiales bacterium
CCAGTGTCTATGCCCAGCCCTGGTTCTATTCCGGTTTCACGAAAGAGACACTGACCGCGGACTGCTGGGAACCAAACTGGCTCTATATTGCCACCCAGGGCCTCTCCCCGATACTTGTGGGTGAGTGGGGCGGAAAAATGGACGGCGGGGACAACGAGAAATGGATGGGTGCCCTGGCCGAAACCATTGTTCAGTACGATTTAAACCATACCTTCTGGTGCGTCAATCCCAACTCCGGTGATACGGGAGGTATTCTACAGGATGATTGGCAGACAGTGGACACCGCTAAGTACAACCTTATCGAACCCACCCTCTGGAAAGACGCCAACGGCAAATATATCGGGCTCGATCATCAGGTCAACCTGGGTGCCAATGGAACACATGTCGGTGCCGCCACGATTCCTGATGGCGGCGACGTCCCGGTTGTCGGTGTCTCCGTCTCTCCAACGAGCATAACGCTGAATATGGGGGCCAGCACAACCCTCAACGCAACCCTAGCCCCGAGTAATGCTACCAATAAAGGGGTTAGCTGGGTATCGAGCGACAGCGTTGTAGCAACGGTTAGCGCCAGCGGTGTGGTTACGGGCCTATCCGCCGGTAACTCCGTTATCACGGTGACTACATTGGATGGAGGTCACACAGCAACCTCTGCGGTTACGGTTACGCAAGCGGGCGGTAGCTCGACGCCGACACCCTGTGATTCGCCAGTCCCGGCGACACTGCCCCTCGTGATCGACGCAGAGGGCGATTTCTGCCGGGTAACCTCGGGTGACATATCGAATATCAATTCCTGGAATATGCAGCTGGTGGAGATCAACGGTGTCGACTATACCAACACCTGGTCGGACCAGATGCCGTCTCGAATCGACGGAAACTACTATATCCACTATGTTGGCCAATTTTCTTGGTCTCATCTTGAAGTAAACGGTAGTGGGGGAGACACTCAGACCATAGCGGTAACGGGTGTCACGCTTAGCCCCGCCAGTGCCTCGGTTGGCGTGGCGGGCAGCATTACCCTTAACGCCAGCGTTTTGCCGAACAATGCGAGCAACAAGAACCTGACCTGGAGTTCGAGTAATACAAGTGTCGCAACGGTCAGCAGCACCGGCGTGGTCACCGGTGTATCGGCAGGTAATGCCACCATTACGGTAACGACGCAGGATGGAGGATTCACCGCCGCCAGTGATGTCACCGTTAACGAAGTGACAGCAAACTATACCCTGAACATTGCGGTAAACGGCAACGGGTCTACGACTCCTCCAGTTGGATCTCACACTTATGCTGCGGATACGTCGATCAGCGTGACGGCTACTCCTGGTGTCGGTGCAACGTTTACGGGCTGGAGCGGCGCGTCTACAGGTACCAGCAATCCGATCACCTTAATCATGGACGGGAACAAGAGCCTGAGCGCAAACTTCTCGGGCGCAGATGTCACTCTTCCTGATCAGTGCTCTGGGCCGTGCACTTCGGCGACACCCGTATACCCGACGCTGCTCAATGATGGGGGGTTGGGAAACGTCACGATGTATAGCACCTCAGCCAGCAGTGGAGGCGCCTGCAATTATGGTACAACCGGTGTCATGTATTACGCAGCCATCAACGTCAATGTAAATCCGGGTGACGGCGCGGGGCAGTGGCAGGCTGGAAAGATCTGTGGCCAGTGCGCTGAGGTTACCGTTGTAACATCTCAGGGACACAAAACAGTGGTGGCTCGTATCATGGACAAATGTCCTGATGACCACTGTGGCATCGATCTCGGCGGAGATGCTTCAGCAGCCGTGATGCTTGACGGCAGCGGTCGTTATGAGGGCAAGTGGCGATTCGTCTCTTGCGATGGACACCCCGAAGTGTCCGATGGATCTCCGAACCTCTATGTGTTTGCCGGCAGCAATCCATGGTGGTCCCGTATACATGTGCGTAATGGGCCCACGGCCACCGACACCATGACCTGGCAGGACGCTGCCGGTGCGGCAAGTGGCACACTGCCTTTCGCCAGTAATCCGGAGAATGCCTTCGAAGTGCCGGTCAATGAAGTGCTTCAGTCCGGGATGTCATCCGTGTTGATCACGGTACACTATGTTGATGGGACTACGGCGACAGTGACCCTTACGCCGGCTGAGTTGGCTGCGGGATCCGCCTCATACCCACTAGGCACCTCGCCATAGATTCTGCACCATTCAGAGCCGCCCCGATATGCCAGATCAAGGTGCGGCACTGGGTAGCCAGTCGACGATTTGTCGCCTGGGGAAGCGGATTGGCCGTCAGGTTGTCGTTGATATCCACCAGATACTGCTCGAGCAGTTCATTGCTTCCCATGATGTCCCCCGATGATTAGATCCTCGACTTCAAGGGGAGCATTTGTCGAACGGATGAAACATGCGGGGTAGAATGGTGTGATGGATCTTCCAGATTACAGCGGTGGCAGCATTGTCAACCTTATGGCTTCACTGCAGGCGGGGCTGAGTGGCGAGAAACATGCTTATCCCCCTTTGAGGCAACTCTCGCCCGATGAGGTGGGCCGCCATCGACAAGTCATTCTCTGGATTATCGACGGTCTCGGATACGATTATCTAACCGCCCATGCGGACGCGCTCCACCTTAATGCAGCGTTGGCAGGGTGCATGACATCGGTCTACCCCCCGACCACCGCCAGTGCGGTCACCACCTTTCTGACTGGTGAGGCGCCGCAACAACATGGTATAACCGGCTGGTTCGTCTACTTCAGGGAACTCGGCAGCATTCTAACGGTACTCCCCGGTCGCGCTCGCTATGGTGGGAGCGGCTATGGCGCAGGCGGTATCGACGCCGCCAAGCTGTTGGCGCATCGCGCCTTTGTCGATCGTATCGGTGTGGAGAGTTACACGCTCTCCCCCGCCTATATCGTCGACTCCGAATTCAATCGTGCCCATCTCGGCGCATCGACACCGATCGGTTTTAATAGTCTGCAGGAGATGTGTGACAAGCTCCTGGAGCTGGGTCGCCGACAGGGTAGACGCTTTATCTATCTCTATTGGCCGGAACTCGACACCATCGGGCATCATGCCGGTATCTGGAGCGAACAGGCCGCAAGCCATCTGCGGCAACTCGATCAAGCTTTCCAGCGTATGTGCGAGGGATTGCAGGGGAGTGACACCCTTTTGCTGGTCTGTGCCGATCACGGGCAGATCGATACCCGCCCGGAACAAGCGCTGCTGCTCGATGATTATCCGGAGCTGCAGAAGAGTCTGGTGCTGCCACTGTGCGGAGAACCCCGTTCCGCGTACTGCTACCTTCGGCCCGGTTATGAGTCGCTGTTTGACGAGACGGTTTCGAAGCGCTTCCGGGGTTTGGCCAACCTCTATCCATCCTCCTCACTGATCGAGCAGGGGTGGTTCGGACTGGGAGCGCCTCATCCCCGGTTGGCTGAGCGGATTGGCGATCGGGTGTTGTTGATGCAGAAGCGTGCGAGCCTCAAGGACTGGCTGGCTCAGGAGAAACCCTTCCAGATGATCGGTACACACGGCGGTCTCAGCAGGGAGGAGCTTTGGGTGCCGTTGATCATTGCTGACTGTTGAGGCGTGCATCGGCGAACCCATAAGACAATGCACAATTGTGTGAACCGATGCGAACTTTTTGTCTATACCCGCGGTTTAGATTCCCCCGCTTAAGATTCGATTAAGTCTCGTTGACTAGTTTGTGCGCCATGTCAAATCAGGGAGCGCAGACCGTGTCCATTGCAAAGCGTCGAAGAGATCCAGCGGGCTGTCGGCCGAGATTCGTGCGGACGTCGTGGCCAGGAGCCGCGCAGCGTTTGGCGGCGGAGCAGTTTGTCTCCAGCTGCTTTAAACAGCACTACGGGGCGGAGATCCGCCACTTCATGCCGTTGCTGATGAGCCTCAGCGATCAACACGATGAGCTCAAGGCGGTGCTGGGATTTCGCTATGCCGATCAGCATCCGCTGTTCCTCGAGAACTATCTCGACCGACCGGTTGAGCAGGTACTGGCCACCAAGCTGAAAAGGCCGGTGGACCGGTCTCATCTGGTCGAGGTGGGTAATCTGGCCGTCAACACGGCCGGGGGAGGGCGCTGGCTGATTACCGCCCTGACCGCCTATCTCTCTACCAAGGGTTGCGAATGGGCACTCTTCACCATCGGGCCGCTCCTGCATAACGCCTTTACCCGGCTCGGTTTGCAACTGATCGATCTCGCCCCGGCGCGACGTGAATCGCTGCCGCTCGGGAAGCAGGCGCACTGGGGTAGTTATTACGAGCAGAAACCACGAGTTATGGCCGGCAATATCGTTCAGGGACATGCGGTGCTGTGGTCCAAATGTCAACACGAGCAGCCGATGCGGGAGCTATGGTTACGTGCCGAACAGGCGGCAAGGCAGGCGGCATGAAGCTGTTCGACCGATTGACTCAACACGCTATACAAAAGCCTTGCGCCACAGCGATCGAGGGCAAAGGTATAGATTTGAGCTATGCCGATTTGCAGGTGGCGCTGCAGGTGCTGGTTGCACAGCTACAGGCTTTGGAGGTTGACATACTGGCCGTGGATCTGGACAACGGCCCGGCCTGGGCGCTTATCGATCTGGCCTCACTGGCCTGCGGCATCACCCTGGTACCTCTGCCACCCTTTTTCTCTGCGGCCCAGTTGCGCCACGCCTTGTCGCAGGCGGGTGTCGAGCTGGTGATCAGCGACAATCCCGCTCGACTGCAGCAGCGTCTGCAGGGAATGACGTTGACAATACGGGATGCACTGCCGGTTGGCGAGCTATCCCTCAGCTGTCTCAGCACCGGCTTGCCACCACGGATTCTGCCACCGGGAATTGCCAAAATCACCTATACATCGGGCACCACGGCCGAGCCTAAAGGGGTGATGCTCGGCTGGCGGCAGATTGAGCGGGTGGTCGGCGCACTGGATCTGGCCGTAGAGGTGGCTGCCGATGACCGGCATGTGGCATTGACCCCGTTGGCCATACTGTTGGAGAACATCGCCGGCCTCTACCTGCCTCTCTGGGCAGGTGCCAGAGTGGTTCTACCTTCACTCAGCGAGACCGGTCTGCTCGGCGCCTCAGGGCTCGATGCCGAGCGGATGTTGCAGGCATTGAATGAATGGTCGGCCACCACCGCCATCTTCAGCCCCCAGATGTTACAGGGGGCGGTCTCCTGCCTGGAGGCGGGGATGCCGCGTCCACGGTGCTTACGCTTCATCGCCGTGGGTGGTGCGGCGGTCTCCAAGCGTCTGCTGCAGCGGGCTGCTGACCTGAAACTGCCGGTCTATGAAGGGTACGGACTCTCCGAATTCGCCTCCGTCGTCTGTCTCAACCGCCCGGGCGCCCAGCGTGCCGGCGCGGTCGGCAAGCCCCTTACACACCTCGATCTGAAAATCGCCGATGACGGTGAAGTCCTGATCCGCGGCAACCTGTTTGCCGGTTATCTCGGCGAAGCCACCCTGGAAAGCGACAACGATTGGTGGCATAGCGGTGACATCGGCTACCTCGATGATGCGGGTTTTCTTCATCTGCAGGGGCGGCGTCGCCATATCTTCATCACCGCCTTCGGCCGCAATGTCTCGCCGGAGTGGGTGGAGCGTGAGCTGGTGTTGGAGCAGGCGATTGCCCAAGCCGCCCTGTTCGGCGAAGCACGTCCCTTGAACTGTGCAGTGATCGTGCCCACCCCCGCTGCGGACCTTGCCGCTGTGGAGGCTGCCATTACTCGCGTCAACGCGCTCCTTCCGGACTATGCACGGGTTAGCCGATGGCTGCTGGCCGATGCGCCATTCAGCACGCAGAACCGACAACTCTCCGGAACCGGCCGGTTACGCCGCGAGGCGATTTTTCAACACTACCGCGAGCGCATCGACGCGCTCTATCAAGAGGAGCTTATCTCATGAGCGATTTTTTCAGCCAACTGATGGAACAGACGGAAACGCAGCGGGCGTCGCTGCTGACGATCCCCTTCGTACAGCACGGGGCGCGGGGTGAACTCGCTCTCGTGAGCTACATCGCCTTCCTTACCCAGGCTTATCATCACGTCAAGCACACCACACCCCTACTGATGGCTTGCGGTTCGCGCATCACCCTGGAGATGGAGTGGCTGCGTGACGCTATGGCCCATTACATAGAGGAAGAGGTGGGCCATCAGGAGTGGATACTCAACGATATCGCTGTCTGCGGCGGGGATGCGGAGGCGGTTCGTCACGGCACGCCCGAGATGCCGACGGAGTTGATGTGTGCCTATGCCTATGACATCGTACAACGTCGCAATCCGCTCGGTTTCCTCGGTATGGTTCTGGTATTGGAGGGCACCAGCATCGAGTTGGCGAGCAAAGCGGCCAAGGCGACACAGGCGAATCTTAAACTGCCGGACAACGCCTTCACCTATCTCACCAGCCACGGTTCCCTCGACATCTCACACATGCAGTTCTATCAAGAGTTGGTCAACCGGCTGGAGCGGGAAGAGGACCGCAGCTTCGTGATCCATACGGCGAAGTGTTTCTACAAACTCTATGGCGATATCTTCCGCAATCTGCCTCTGGTTCTGAACGATAGCGCGCAGGCGGCCTGAAGCGGCGTGCTCATGGACATTATTTCACATGTCAATGCCTTGCCCTGGCAGGTCGGCAGCTCCTTTTTCCTGCGCTTGTTCGATCAGGCATTAGTGGCTGTGGTTCAGCTGGCTATCGGCGGGCTGGCCTATGCGGGTTTGCACTGGCTGTTGTCCAACCGGATACAAAATACCCTGCCAGAGTCCGACAAAAGCAACGCCGAGAGCCCGCAGGGTAGAGGCAGGAAATTTCTATTGAAAACATATTACCAGGAGGACATCCACGATGAGACTTGATGCAGCCCGCGTGATCCTGACCGGTGCCGGCGGTGGTATCGGTTCGGCAATGGCCATCCGTCTGGCGGCACAAGGGGCGAGGCTGGCCTTGCTGGGTCGTAGTGAAAATGCCTTGCGCCAGACACGGGAGCAGATAGGGGCTACAGAGTATGAGCCGCTGCTCTACCCGGTCGATCTGCTGGATGAGCAGGCGCGCAAGGCGGCGGCCGGCGAGGCCATGCGACAGCTGGGTGGTATCGATATCCTCATCAACAATGCCGGACAGCTCAGTTTCCGGCCCTTCGCCGATGAGGATCCGCAGGTGATCAACCGCATCGTGCAACTCAACACCCTGGTGCCGATGCAGCTGACCCGCCAAGTGCTGCAGTACATGCTTGACCAGGGTAAGGGATCCATCGTCAATGTGGGGTCAACCTTTGGGTCCATCGCTTTTGCCTGGTTCGCTGCCTATTCAACCAGTAAATTCGGCCTACGGGGATTTTCGGAAGCCTTGCGCCGCGAGCTGGCGGATACCGGCGTCGGTGTCACCTATGTGGCACCGCGTGCGGTAAAAACCAAGCTCAACTCCTCGGCGATTTACCGCATGGCAGAAGCGGTCAAGATGAACATGGATGATCCGGCATGGGTTGCCGGCAGAATCGTCGATGCGATCAGAAAGGAGCGCAAGGATCTCTACCTCGGTTTTCCCGAATCGTTGTTTGTACGTATCAATGCTCTGCTGCCGAGGTTGGTGGATGGAGCGTTGAAGAAACAGTCCCACAAAATGATGACTTTTGCCAAAGAGAGTTAGATATGAAAAAGATGTTGTTTTCTGGCTTGATTGCACTTTTTGCACTCTATTCCTCAACAATCATGGCTGCAATGACTCCAGAGCTGCTGGCATTGAGTGAATCCTGGGCTAAGATCAAGTACCAGATGCCCGAGCATCAGCGGGTCAAGTCACTTGAGGCACTGAACGAGGAGGCCATAGCCCTGGTCGAGTCCCATCCGGGCGAGGCGGAGCCCCTGGTCTGGCAGGCGATTATCCTTTCGACCACCGCCGGTGAGAAGGGAGGGCTGGGCGCCCTGTCGCTGGTTAAGCAGGCGAAAAAACTGCTGGAGCGGGCGGAAGCGATCGATCCGGAGGTCCTCGAGGGTTCGGTTTATACCTCCCTTGGCAGCCTCTACTACCAGGTACCGGGCTGGCCGATCGGTTTTGGCGATGACGACAAGGCGGAGCGGTACCTGAAAAAGGCCTTGGCGGTCAATCCCGATGGCATCGATCCGAACTACTTCTACGGCGACTTTTTGCTGCAGGAGAAAGCGTACAAAGAGGCAACGGCCGCTTTCGAGCGGGCCCTGGCAGCGCCTTCCCGTGAAGACCGGCCTGTCGCGGATGCCGGTCGTCGCGCGGAGATAGAAGCCGCCTTGGCTAAGCTCAAGCCGGCTGAACAGAATTGATTCTGGATCGAGGGCATTTCAGCCGGCACGCACCGATTCATGAATTGATCAGAGGTTCCTTATGCGAATCCTTTTGGCCGAAGACGACCTACAGCTGGGCGAGGGACTTTCGCTCGGTCTGAAAGAGCTCGGTCATACGGTGGATTGGGTGCAGGACGGTGCAGCGGTGCAACAGGCGCTCGATTCCGAGAGCCTGGACGTGCTGATTCTCGATCTGGGGCTACCGCGGGTCGATGGTCTGACAATCCTCAAACAGTTGCGCGCAAGTAAGCGCGATTTGCCGGTACTGGTGCTGACGGCACGCGATACTCTCGAATCCCGCATCGAAGGGCTCGACCTGGGCGCCGACGACTATGTGGTCAAACCTTTCGACCTGCTGGAGCTTAATGCGCGACTGCGTGCCATTACCCGGCGGCGCGAGGGCAGGGCGGCGCCGCTTATCGAACACGGTGCGCTCATACTCAACCCGGCTTCCAGGGAGGTGACACTGGATGGCGAGCCGGTCGCACTCAGCAGTTATGAGTACAGGGTACTGGAGACTTTGGTGACAAACTCCGGACGTATCCTCTCGCGCCAGTTTCTCGAGGAGAGTCTCTACGGCTGGGACGAGGGGGTGGAGAGCAACGCGCTCGAGGTCTATATCCACCACCTGCGTAAAAAGCTCGGCAAGAGACTGATCAAGACCGTGCGCGGGGTCGGCTACAGCATTGCGCGTGCCGATCGTTGATGCCGAAGCCTCTGTCCATCCGCCGTCGCTTGCTGATTCGCCTGATTTCGGCGATCGCCGTCAGTTGGGTAGTGGCAATGGGTTTCGTCTATATCGCAGCCTATGAAGAGGTTGAGGAGATCTACGATGCCGCTCTGGCTCAGCAGTCTCGGGTGCTGGCCACACTCATGACCCATGAAGCGGAGGAGGAGTTGAAGATCAGGCGTGACCTGCAGCAATTGGTCGAGGAGGCGGGGCGGGAACTGGTCGAACGCTCGCCTTTGTTTCGCCAACTGATCAGCGAATATGCGGAAAAGCAGGAGGCGCAGGACTACCTCACGTTGATCGACCGTAACAGCATGCCGGGGCACCGCTATGAATCGAAGATTGCCTTTATTGTAATCGACGTCAACGACAAGGTTTTACTACGTTCCAATATGCCGGTCGCTTTCGATGAGTTCACACCTGGTTTCAGCGAACGCGTGATGGAGGGTCGACTCTGGCGCACCTTCGGTCGGGTGGAGCCGGTATCGAAACTGCGCGTGCAAGTGGGCGAACAGTATGCCGTACGCCAGGAGATGGTGGAGTATATCGCTCTCAACAGTCTTTGGCCGCTGTTTGCGGCATTGCCGTTTATTGCGTTGCTCATCTGGTTCACAGTCAGCAACGGTCTTAAGCCGCTGAAGCAAGTTGCGGTCAAGGTCGAGCGCCGGGACCCCAACTCATTGGTCCCCCTCTCATCTGAGGGTGTGCCCCAAGAGGTGGTGACGATGGTGGAGTCCCTGAACCGGTTGTTCACACGCGTGCAGAAGGTGTTGGACAATGAGCGGCAATTCACTGCTGATGCCGCTCATGAATTGCGTACACCCCTGGCGGCTCTCAAAGCGATGGCACAAGCCAAACAGCTAAGCGATCACGACGGAGAACATCAGGCATTCCTGGAACAGATTGTCAGAGGTGTCGACCGCACCAGTCATCTGCTGGAGCAGCTCCTTACACTGGCACGTATGGAGAGTCAGAGCATGGTCATGAAACACCTGCAGCAGGTCGATCTGTGCAAGCAGGTGTTGGAAGTGCTTTCGCAGATCGGTCAACATGCCCTCGATCGCAATATCGAACTCTCCTACGAAGGCGTTCAAGAGGGTGTCAGGGTGATGGGAAACGGCCCGGCGTTGCAGGTATTGATCCGTAACCTGACCGACAATGCCATTCGCTACACCCCTTCCGGAGGGCGGGTGAGCATTGCAATTCAAGTGGAATCGCAAGAGGTTCGCTTGGTCATCGAGGATACCGGCCCGGGGATCCCGACTGAACAGATGCATCAGGTCTTTCAGCGGTTCAAGCGGGGAGAGAATGTTCAAGCCGAAGGCAGTGGCTTGGGGCTCGCCATAGTACGGCGCATCCTAGAATTGCACCAAGGCCGAATCGAGCTGGACAATCGCGGTACGGACAGCGGCTTGCGCGTGAAGGTCTATCTCCGCAGAGC
>JASFJY010000058.1:0-10445 GCA_050119415.1 Chromatiales bacterium
CCAGTTCACCGCCCTGTTTGCCCCGAGCGCCGCTGTTATCAGTAGCAGTCCCGAAACCAGACTGGAAAATATCAGTTTCCGTGACGGCCAGCTGGATCTTCAACTCACCATCAAGGAGTTGCAGGCCTTGGAAAAGCTGAAAAAGTCCATTGAAGAGAAGCGACTCAGCGTGGAAATCCGCACCGCCAATGCCTCCGGCAACCAAGTCACCTCGCATCTGCGTATCAGTGGGGAGGGTAAATGAAGGAGTGGTGGCTAACAAAGGCACCGCGGGAGCAGCTGGCCCTGGTGTTGGGCGCCGCGGCCCTGTTGCTGTTCCTCCTCTATCTGCTGGCTTGGCAACCCTTTGTCGACTCGGTGGAACAGAATCGACTGAAGGTGCAAAACCAGCAGGTGACCCTCGCCTGGATGCAGCAGAATCTGCCGGAGATCCAGCGCTTACGCAGTCAGCGACGCGCATCCGGCAGCGGCCGCACCAATGAGGCCCTGCTCACCCTGGTCGACCGAACCGCCAAGCAGAGCCAGCTGCGCCAGGAGATCCAACGCATCAAGCCGCAAGGAGACGACAAGGTGCAGCTGTGGGTCGAGCAGGCGTCCTTCGACGCCTTGTTGAAGTGGCTGGGGGGGCTGAACGTCCAACACGGTATCCAGATCGAATCCCTCAATTTCGACCGTCAGGAACAGTCGGGGATCGTCAATGCCCGTCTTGTGCTGCAACGAGGGGGAGGTGCCTGATGCGTTGGCCTGCCGCCGTCACTCTCGGAGTTGTCAGTTACCTCTTCTTTCTCATCGCCTCCTTACCGGCACAACAGCTCATCGGCTTGTTTGCCGCTGGTGGTCCGGCGCAGTCTTTGCTAATCGAAGGCGCCAGCGGAACCGTCTGGGCGGGCGAAGCCCAACGTGTCACCTTGCAAAACACACCGCTGGGTGAGCTGAAATGGCGCTTCAAACCCTTGCGCCTGCTGCTTGGCAAACTGGCCTACGCCATCGAACTCGAGCATACCGGCCAGCAGTTTCAGGGCGTCTTTATTACCGGATTCGGCGATACCGTTAGACTGGCGGATGTCGATGCCCTGTTGCAGGCAGGTCAGTTAGCCGAGTTGCTGCAGCAGCGGCAGATCCGCATCGATGGCAAGGTACGGGCACAGGAGCTCGATCTGGTCTTCAGTAACGGTAAACTCACGGAGGCTGACGGCAAGGTCCAATGGCTCGACGCCGCCCTGCGGAGTCCCATGAACATGGCCATCGGTGATCTGCAGGCCGACATCTCTACCGACGACGCCAGCGGCGACATAAAGGGACAGATTCGCGACCTGAAGGGATCGATCGCGATACAAGCCGAGGTGAGCCTCAAAACGGATGGAAGCTTCCAATTCAGCGGTAAAATGAAACCTGGTGATAAAGCGGACCCCGGCCTGACCGGAGCGTTGCAAGCCATTGGCAAAAAACAACCGGATGGCAGCATCCAACTGAAATATGCCGGCAAGATTTAAGATGCGGCTGACAACAGGCATGCAGACTCGAACCCGGCGGAATCCTGATCATGGGATGCATTAGGATTATCTGCTATCATATTACGCATTAGTTTTTCAATATAACCTTATGATGATTAAAGACTTTCACCCTACACCATTAAGACATCACCTGCTCCAGGCATCCCCCCTGGGCAGCAGAGGTCAGCCGAAGTACGGAGTTTAGACCTGATGAACCTCAACACGGATAAAACCGCCACTTGCCGGCCCCTGCTGAAGGGGTTTGGCAATCGTCTGGCCAAACTGCTCGTCAGTCTGACCCTTGTCGTCATCAGTTCGCTGCAAGTGGTACAGGCCGAACAGATCACCCTGAATCTAAACAACGCTGACATCGAGGCATTGATCAAGACCGTCTCCGAGCACACCGGCAAGAACTTCGTCATCGACCCGCGGGTCAAGGGCAAGGTCACGGTCATCTCCGCTCATCCGATGGATCGAGAGGAGTTCTACGAGGTCTTCCTGTCAATCCTGGAGGTGCACGGCTTCTCCACCGTTCCCAGCGGGGACCTGATCAAGATCGTACCCGATGTGAAGGCCAAGCAGGCGGGTATCCCCACCCTCAACGATCTGAGTCAACTCCCGGGGGACCAGGTGGTCACCCGCATCATCCAGGTCAAAAACGTCACCGCCACCCAGTTGGTGCCGATACTGCGCCCCCTGATCCCCCAGGAAGGCCATCTGGCCGCCTACCCAGCCACCAACGTCCTGATCATCTCCGACCGGCGCCAGAATGTGGACCGGCTGCTGAAGATCATCGGCCAGATCGACCAGGTGAGCGACAGTTCCATCGAAGTGGTTGCCCTGCAGCATGCCTCGGCCGCCGAAGTGGTGAGAATCATCACCGGCCTGCAGCAGACGAACGCCAAGGGTGCTGCCGCCAGCGGCAGTGTCAAGTTGGTGGCGGATGAGCGCACCAACAGCGTACTCATCAGCGGAGACCCCACCTCGCGGCTGCGCTCCAAAGTGCTCATCAAGCATCTCGACACCCCCTTCGACAATGCCGGCAATGCCCAGGTCATCTATCTGAAATACGCCAACGCCGCGGACCTGCTTGGCGTCTTGACCGGCGTCAAAGAGAGCATGGAGCAGAGCAAGCAGACCGGTGGCAAGTCGGCCGGCAAACCCTCCGTCCCGATCAACATCCAGGCCGATGAGGCGTCCAATGCACTGATCATCACCGCGCCGCCGGATCAGTTCCGTTCATTGGAGGCGATCATCCGCAAGCTCGACATCCGCCGCGCCCAGGTGTTGGTCGAGGCGATCATCGCCGAAGTCTCCTATGACAAGGCAAAGCAGCTCGGCGTGCAGTGGATCGTCGACGGCACCCCTGATGGCAGTGGCCCCGTAGGCGTCATAAATCTGGGAACAAGCAAGATCAGCGATATCGCCACCGCTATAGCCGCAGGTAACTCTTTCAGCCTGGGCTCCGGGACTACAATCGGCTTGGGTAATTTCGACAGCGATACGCTCAATTTCGCCGCCCTGATCCAGGCCCTGGAGAGCGACACCTCCTCCAATATCCTCTCCACCCCGAGCCTGATGACACTGGACAATCAGGAGGCGGAGATCGTCATCGGTCAAAATGTCCCCTTCATCACCGGCTCCTATACCTCGACAACTAGTAGCAGCAGCTCGGTCAATCCCTTTCAGACCGTCGAGCGTGAAGACGTGGGCCTGACCCTTCGCGTAAAACCCCAGATCAACGAGGGCAACGCGGTCAAGCTGGAGATCGAGCAGGAGGTCTCCAGCATCGATTCCACCGCCACAACCGGCGCCGCCGATATCGTAACTAAAAAGCGCAATATCAAGACGGTGGTGATGGTGGAGGATGGTGACACCGTGGTGCTCGGTGGGCTGATCGACGAAAACCTGCAACAGACAGAGGAGAAAGTACCGGTCCTGGGCGATGTGCCCCTGCTGGGCGCCCTCTTCCGCTCCACGAGAACCACGAAGGTAAAGCAAAACCTGATGGTTTTCCTGCGCCCGGTGATCCTGCGCGACGCCGCCACCAACAGCGAAATCGTCAGCTCGAAATATAATTACTTCCGTGCAAAGCAGCTCGATATGAAGCAAACGGGGGTCAACCTGCTGTCAGACGACGTGACGCCGATACTGCCGCCTCGTTTCAACGAAATGGCAGCGCCTTTCGACGGTCCGCCACCGGCGGTCAATCCCTGATGGTTTATCTGTAGAGACCGAGACCTACCGAGGTTCACGACGCCCATGAGTGAAGCGCCCCAGACAGACCCCATGGTTCCGCCAGAGCAGACCGCTCCGGAAAAGCTCCCCTACGCCTTCGCGCGCCGCCACGGCCTGGCGATGGTGACAGATGAGAAGGGCAAGACCGAGCTGTGGCACAAACCGGAAGTCCCGCTGGCCATCTTCAGCGAGGTGCGCAGACTGATCGGCCGCCCCCTGCCCCTGCACCAGGTCGATCAGGAGAGCCTCGACAAACAGCTGTCGCAGATCTACGAGGCCGGCGGCAAGCAGTCGTCCCAAATCATGGAGACCATGGGGGACGATATCGACCTGGACCATGCTGCCCAGGCCCTGAACCAGCCGGAGGACCTGCTCGAGAGTGACGACGATGCACCGATCATCAGGCTCATCAATGCCCTATTCACCGAGGCCATCAAGGAGCAGGCGTCGGATATCCACATCGAACCCTATGAGAACCGCATGGTGGTGCGTTTCCGCGTCGACGGCGTACTGCGGGAGGTCTTGACGCCGCCCCGCACCGTGGCCCCCTTCCTGGTCTCGCGCATTAAGGTCATGGCCCACCTGGATATCGCCGAGAAGCGTATCCCGCAGGATGGGCGCATCTCCCTCAAGGTGGGTAACCGGCCGGTGGACGTGCGTGTCTCCACCCTGCCCTCCAGCTATGGCGAGCGGGTGGTACTGCGACTGCTCGATAAGCAGGCTGGCCGGCTCGACCTGGAACAGCTCGGCATGGCGAAAGTGCTGCTGGAGCAGATCGACCCCGGTATCATCAAACGTCCCCACGGCATCTTTCTGGTCACCGGCCCCACCGGTTCGGGTAAGACCACCACCCTCTATGCCGCCCTTAGCCGCCTCAATACCCAGAGCCGCAACATCGTCACCGTCGAGGACCCCATCGAGTACTACCTGGATGGCATCGGCCAGACCCAGGTCAACAACAAAGTCGATCTGACCTTCGCGCGCGGCCTGCGCGCCATTCTGCGCCAAGATCCGGATGTGGTGATGGTGGGTGAGATCCGCGACCTGGAGACCGCGCAGATCGCGGTCCAGGCGAGTCTGACTGGCCATCTGGTGATGTCGAGCCTACACACCAATACCGCCATCGGCAGTATCACCCGGCTGCGTGACATGGGGGTGGAACCCTTCCTGCTCTCTTCCAGCCTGGTCGGTGTCCTCGCCCAGCGGCTGGTGCGCACCCTCTGCCCCCACTGCAAGAGCCCCAAGCCGGCCAGCGAGCAGGAGCTGGAACTAATGGGTGTGCCACCGGAGCGAGAGGTGACGCTCTATGCGCCGGTCGGCTGCGAAAAGTGTCACGGACATGGCTTCGCTGGACGTACAGGCATCTATGAACTGATCACCATTGATGAAACCCTGCGTAACCTGATCCACCAGGGCGCGGGCGAGGGTGAACTGCTGACCCATGCCCGGAAATTCTGCGACAGCATCCGCACATACGGCATGCGGCAGGTCATCGACGGTGTCACCACCATCGACGAGATCATCCGTGTGACCCAGGAGGGTTAAAGCAGATTGGACGCTTTCGAATATCTCGCCCTCGACACTAATGGTAAAGAACGACGGGGTGTACTGGAAGGGGACAGCCCGCGTCAAGTGCGTCAGCAGTTGCGCGAATCGGGCCTGACACCGCTCTCCATCAACACCGCCAGCGGCAAGACCAGCGAACGCAAGAGCCGTCTGTTCCAGAAGCGCGTCAATGCCATGGAACTGGCGTTGATCACCCGCCAGATGGCCACCCTGCTGCAATCCGGCCTGCCGCTGGAGCAGGTCCTGCAGACCGCCGCCCACCAGACCGACAAGCGTCATATCGAACGCACGCTGTTGGCGGTGCGGGCCAAGGTACTGGAAGGCCGCAGTCTGGCGAACGGTCTGAGCGAATTTCCCAAGACCTTTCCCGAACTCTATATCCGCACCGTCGATTCCGGTGAGGAGTCGGGCCATCTCGAGATAGTGCTGGAGCGGCTCGCCGACTACACAGAGATGCGCCAGCAGATGCGGCAGAAGACCATCTTCGCCCTCTTCTACCCCGCACTGCTGACCATCGTCTCGTTGCTCATCGTCGCCGGTCTGCTGACTTTCATCGTACCCGAGGTCACCCGGGTATTTGAAGACATGTCGGCGGAACTGCCCTGGATCACCCGTGCGCTGATGGCCACCAGCGACGCCTTTCGTAGCTACGGCGTACCGATCTTCATAGGCTTGCTGCTGCTGGTGTTGTTCTTGAACTATTTGTTGAGGCGCCCCGGCCCCAAGCTTGCCTGGCATCGTCTGATGCTGCGCCTGCCCCTGGTTGGCCGATTGGTTCGCACCTCCAATGCAGCGCGCTTCTCCCGTACCCTCAGCATTATGGCCGCCAGCAGCGTACCGATCCTGGAGGCCATGAGAATCGCCTCTCAGGTCCTAACCAACCTGCCGATGCGCCAAGCCGTGGAAGAGGCGGCCATTAAAGTCCGCGAGGGCACCAGCCTCTATCGGGCACTGGAGAAGACCGGCTACTTTCCGCCCATGACCCTGAGTCTGCTGGCCAGCGGTGAAGCCAGCGGCAACCTGGAGGGAATGCTGGAACGTTCGGCCGATATTCAGGAACGTGAAATTGAAACCCTGGTCTCCACCATCAACGGGTTGTTTGAGCCCATTCTCATCCTGGTCATGGGTGGCATTGTGCTGATCATTGTTATGGCCATACTGCTACCCATCTTCGATCTCAATCAACTGATAGGCTGAATCTCATGCCACACAACAACAAACGCATCCATCTTCTGTCATTTGTGGCCGCATTCATGCTATTGCTGGCAGGCTGTTCCACCACCCCTGATGAGGATGCTATGCAGGATCCTCAAACGATCCTCGAGGAGGCTCACAGGGCCTATGCTGTGGAAAATTATCAAAAGGTCTTTCAGCTCGTCTTTCCGCTTGCCGCTGCAGGCAACGCGGAGGCTCAATATACCCTCGGCTATCTCTATTTTCATGGTCTCGGGATTGAAAAAAGCGAGATCCAGGCAATGAACTGGATTCAGCGCTCGGCGTCTCAGGGGAATAAAAAGGCCTTGAAAGCGTTGAAATAGCGGGTTAACCCGACAGGGTATTGCAATATGCCTGCCCATCGTCGAGTGACGCCAGGCTCATCCGACCGACCCACTGCTATTGAACGTTGATTAGAGGGAAAGGCAAGAGGTTTATGCCACTACCTTTTTGAAACCGACAAGCGACTTCAGCATCATCCAGATAAAACTGGCATTGGTGAACAGGTAGCGCTTCCAGAGCCTACCCGGTTCCTGCTTGACGCGATAGAGCCATTCGAGCCCCAGTTTCTGCCAGCTCTCCGGCGCCCTTTCCACCTTGCCGGCATAGACATCGAAGGAGCCTCCCACTCCGTGACAGACGGGCACTTCCATATGCGCCATCCATTTGGCGAGAAAACGCTCTTTTTTGGGTGAGGTCATGGCCACCAGCAGGATATCGGCCTTGGCCACCTTGATCTGCTCGGCGATCTCCTGCGCCTCATCGTCCGTGAAATAGCCGTGGTGCCGTCCAGCCAGTGTCAAGCCGGGATAGTCCTTTGCCAGGTTCTCCTCCACGGTTTTTGATATCTCTTCGGTAGCCCCCAGACAGAAGATCCGATATCCCCGCTCATTGCCCCGTTCGAACATACCGAACATGAGATCGATGCCGGCTATGCGTTCGGGCAGGGGCGTCCCCAGCAACTTGCTAGCCCACACCACAGCCGCGCCATCGGCGAGGATGATGTCGCAGGACAGAACGGCTTCCCGCAGTTCCGGGTCCTTGTCCATGTTAACAACCTTAGCGGCGTTGACTACGCCGATTTGTAACGACTTGCGCGATCTTATCACCTCGTCCACCAGATCGAGGCTCTGTTCCATGGTCATGGCCTCGACCGGTATGCCGAACAGATTGACGGTTTCATGCTGATCCATGGCGCGCTCCCCAGATAATGAAGGAAAATCAGACAGCTCCACTGCCCTTAAGGACGACGGGAAAGGTTTTGAACAGGATCTTGAGATCCATCCAGAGGTTCCATTCGTCGATATACTTCAGATCGAGTTCCAGCCATCTCTCGAATGAGAGATTACTGCGTCCCGATATTTGCCAGATACAGGTCAGCCCGGGTTTGACACTGAAGCGCTTACGTTGAATGCCTTTGTCGAACAGTTCGACATCCCGCTGGGACATGGGACGGGGACCGACCAGACTCATATGCCCACGGATCACATTCAACAACTGTGGTAGTTCGTCAAGGCTGGCTTTACGAATAAAACGACCGACCCGCGTAATCCGCGGATCATGTGTGATTTTAAAATTCGGTCCTTCTGCCTCATTGAGATGTTCGATCTCTTTCAGCTTGGCTTCAGCATCCACTACCATGGAACGGAATTTAAGCATGGGGAAAAGACGCTTGCGCAATCCAACCCGCTCCTGGACGAAAAAGATCGGTCCTCCGTCATCGAGCTTGATGGCTAGGGCGATCAGTGCCATGACCGGCAGTATCAGAGGCATCGTTCCCAGCACCAGGATCAGGTCCATCAATCTCTTAATGAGCAGTTTCTTTTCGTTTTGCGCAACCGGATCGAACGTCAGAAGTGGAATGCCGTCCATCTCCACCATGCTCATACGCGTAACTTGCAAATCGAATACATCGGCCATAAATCGGAACCTGACACCCTGCTCTTCACAGGCATTGACGATCTCTTCCATGTGGCTGAGGCTGCTGCGAGGCACAGCCAGAATGACCTCATCAACGACTCTACTGGTCAGAACCTTATCGATTTCATTGATGGGCCCCAGTACTTTTCCCTTTAACGCGGAATTACCGACGTGCTCAGTGATAGTATCCAGATAACCCAGGATATGGATACCCCATTCATTATGTCGGTTGAGCATCTCTGTCAAGAGCTGCGCCCGCCGACCGGTACCGATAATGAGCACTTTCAGATAGTTCTCACCCTTTTGGATGGACCTGCGAAAGTACCACCAGATCAGGCCGCCCCGCACCGAGACCATGACGAGGATGCTGAGAGCGGTATACTCGATCAGGAACGAACGGCTGACATGTTCCACTTTAAGGAAGAATAAGATAGCGAAAAGAATCGCGAGGCTGATCAAATAGGCCTTGCCCACTATATAGGCGTACTTGATCAGAGAGACGACACGTAACCCTTGGTAGGCGCCAAATTTATTGAGAAAGAATCCTAGCGGAACGGAAATAATGATCAGCAGCGCCACATAGGCGGCCATGCTTTGCCCCATCTCAAGCTTCAGGTAGTCTCGCACCCTATAGAGCAGGATCATCACCAGCAGATTCAATAGAATATCGAGCAGAAACAACAGTCTGCTGATTTCACGTGATTTCTCATCAAAAAGATAACCTGAAGTCATGGATATCAGATCTACCTATAAATATAATGAGGTCATTGGTGATTGACTAAGATGAAGTAAACGGCTGCCATCCGTCAAACCTGGCCCCCTGTTAAATAACTTTTGAAAAATTCCCTCGCACCGCCTGAGCCTTGAGATAAGCGTCGAACTGCATACAGATATTACGGATCAGCAGACGGCCCTTGGGCCTGACTTCGATGGACTGGCTTTTGATTTCCACCAACCCATCCTCCTGCATCCCTTCCAGTTTAAGCAATTCGCCAGCGAAATAGCGATGGAAATCGATTCCCCACTGAGCTTCGATATCAGCCATCTGTAGTGAAAAATGGCAGATCAGGCGCGTGATGACATCGCGTCGGATCTGGTCGTCACGGCTCAGCTCAATACCTTTGAAGACTGCTAGACGACCGCTGTCGATGCGTTGGTAATAGTCATCCAAGGAACGCATGTTCTGCGCATAGCATGGACCGACCATGCCGATCGAGGTGGCGCCCAGTCCGATCAGGTCACAATCCGAATGGGTCGAATAACCCTGGAAGTTACGGTAGAGGGTGCCATTCTCCTGCGCCTTGACCAGTTCATCCTCAGGCTTGGCGAAATGGTCCATGCCAATGTAGATATAGCCGGCCGATGAGAGCTTGTCGATGGTCATCTGCAGGATGTCCAACTTCTCCTGAGCCGGCGGCAGCTCAGCCGTGTTGATGCGCCGCTGGGGTTTGAAACGTTCGGGCAGGTGGGCATAGTTGAAGACTGAGAGCCGATCCGGGTCGACCTCCAGAATCTGCTCCAGCGTGGAGGAGAAACTCTCGACACTCTGAAACGGCAGGCCGTAGATGAGATCGATACTCATCGAGCGAAAACCCTCATCCCTAGCCGCCTGCAGCACCTCAAGGGTCTCCTGTTTGCTCTGAATGCGATTGACCGCTTTCTGTACCCTCTCGTTGAAATCCTGAACCCCCAGGCTCATACGGTTGAAACCGAGTTCCCGCAGCAGCTTGACAGTATCGCCCTTGGCCTCCCTGGGATCGATCTCGATCGAATACTCTCCACTATCGTCGTCCAACAGAGTGAAATACTTGCGGGTCTGCGCCACCAATTCACGCATCTCTGCATGACTGATGAAGGTGGGTGTGCCCCCGCCCCAATGTAGCTGAGTCACCACCCGCGAGGAATCGATCAGTTCGGACTGCATACGCAGCTCTTGGTAGAGCCGGGCCAGATAGTCGGCCGCCATAGCACGATCCTTGGTGGCCACCTTGTTGCAGGCGCAGTAGAAGCAGA
>JASFJY010000059.1:0-10434 GCA_050119415.1 Chromatiales bacterium
CTACGATATCCCCGTCGACCGTTGGGCAACCGCCCTGGTCGATTTTCTCATGGACCACGCTCAGGGTCTGTTCGATCTCATCAGTGCCGGACTGGATAGACTGACCTTCGGCATCGAGGATGCGCTCCTGCTGCCGCCGGCATGGTTGTTGATCCTGTTGCTGACCGGCTTGGCCTGGTGGCGCAAAAACTGGCGTTTCGCCCTATTCACCCTGGCGGCACTGTTATTGATTGTCGGCATGGGTTTGTGGATTGAAACGGTGGTGACGCTGGCGCTAGTGATGGCGGCGACACTCGTCAGCCTCGCGATGGGCATCCCGCTCGGCATCTGGGCCGCACGCAGCGATCGGGTCGAGCGGATGGTACGGCCGGTGCTGGATCTCATGCAGACCATGCCCGCGTTCGTCTACCTGATACCCGCGGCCATGTTCTTTGGATTGGGCCGGGTCCCCGGTGTTGTCGCCACCATCATATTCGCCATGCCGCCCGCCGTGCGCCTGACCAATCTCGGTATTCGCCAGGTGCCGACAGAGCTGGTCGAGACGGGCCTCGCTTTTGGCTGCACGGTCCGGCAGCTATTGTTTAAGGTTCAGCTGCCGACGGCCCGCCCCTCGATCATGGCGGGTGTCAATCAGACCATCATGCTGGCGCTTTCCATGGTGGTGATCGCCTCCATGATCGGCGCCGGCGGCCTGGGCGATACGGTGCTGCGGGGTATACAGCGTCTGGACGTGGGGCTGGGTTTCGAGGGTGGTCTGGGTGTGGTGATTCTGGCAATTATTCTTGATCGTATAACGCAGAGCTTTGGAAAATAGAAACCGAATAGAGGGGGATTATGATGAAACGCTGGGTGCTGATACTCTTCATAGGGATTCTTGCCAATAGCGCTCACGCGGCCGAGCAGACGCCACTGCGCATCGGCTGGACCGCCTGGTCCGATGCCGAAGCGGTGACCCGCCTGGCGGCGAATATTCTGCAATCACGGCTGAACCAGCCGGTGGAACTGGTGCTGCTCGATATAGGTATCCAGTACCAAGGGTTGGCGAATGGCGACATCGATGGCATGCTGATGGCCTGGCTGCCGCTGACGCACAAGCCCTATATGGACAAGGTAGGCGACCAGGTGGTCAACCTGGGGCCTTTGTATACACGGGCCCGTCTGGGTTGGGTGGTGCCCGATTACATCCCCAGGGAACAGCTGCACAGCATAAGCGATCTCAAGGAGCGCGAGGTGGCGCGTCAACTGGGATATCAAATCCACGGCATTGATCCGGGTGCTGGCTTGATGCAGGCATCCGAGCAGGCCCTCAAAGACTACGGCCTCGATCGCTACCGCCTGATCTCCTCGTCGGGCGCCGCCATGACAGCCGCCTTGTCACGCGCCATCCAGCGAAAAAAGTGGATCGTGGTAACCGGCTGGAGCCCGCACTGGATGTTTTCACGCTGGCAACTGCGGTATCTTGAAGATCCCGAAAAGAGTCTCGGCGGGCGGGAACGCATACACGCCCTGGTGCGCCGGGGCTTCTATGAGGATTTTCCAGTGGAGGTCAGTGAGTTCCTGAGCCGCATGTATCTGCCCCTAGACGAACTGGAAACGATAATGGAGCAGGCCAATGACAGCTCTTACGAAGAGGCGGTGAAAGCCTACATCGAAAGCCATCCCAAAAGAGTCGACTACTGGGTTACGGGCAAGCTGGACTGATAAGGAGCCTCTGAACAATCCATGAATTGATCAGAGGTTCCTTAACCCGAATCTTTTATCCGGGAACGCTATGATCGTATCGGGATAGTCGTTCAGATGAGGATTTGCGATTGAAACCATCCTTAGGTCCGTAAACGGCACATTCCTGCGCCACTCCTCAATAGCAAGCTATTGAGGATTGAGCAAATATCGCAATTGGGCGGCGAGACCGGTGCGAGGGCGCGTTCAGCGCAGGTCGGTTACACTTTGTGCTTAGCTAATATTGCAAAAATAATAAGTAACAACCTCAAGTTGGTTTTTTCTAAGCGAACGGGTGAAACATTCGGGTTAGCATGAATAACCATCGCATTATGAAAAATATATTTGTCTTCGGAGCGGATGAATTCAATCTTGCGCAGATACGTTCGTTGGAAGGGGCAGAGAACTATCGCCTGCATGAACTGTTTCATTACCGCGAGACGAGGACGGGCGACGAATTCCCTGTCGAGATGCTCTACAAAGGCGCACTCGAGCGGTTGAATGATTTTTCCGGTTCCATCGATGCCATCGTCGGCTACTGGGATTTTCCGGTCAGTACCATGCTTCCTCTGCTGCGTCAGCCGTTCGGCCTGCCATCCCCCAGCTTTGAGGCGATCCTTAAATGCGAGCACAAATACTGGAGCAGACTGGAACAACGCAAGATAGTCCCGGAGTACATACCCGAGTTCTGCGCCGTCGATCCTTTCGCGGACAATCCGGCTCGGCAGATCAGCGTTGACTATCCGTTCTGGATCAAGCCGGTGAAAGCGGCTTCGTCACACCTCGGCTTCAAGGTGCGCAACGACACCGAGTTGCAACACGCCATCCAGGCGATACGCAAGAACATCTTCCGTTTCGCAAAACCGTTCAACTACCTGCTGCAATTCGCCGAGCTTCCCGATGATGTTGCATCTATCGACGGGTTTCACTGTATCGTCGAGGGGATCATTTCCCGCGGCCGGCAGTGTACGCTGGAAGGTTACGTCTATCAGGGGGAAGTTTGCGTCTACGGGGTTGTCGATTCGATTCGTGAAGGCAAGCACCGTTCCAGTTTTTCGCGTTATCAATATCCTTCCTCGATCCCGCAGCATATTCAGGAGAAGATGATTGGTATCACTGAGCGTTTCTTCACCGCTATCGGTTTTGATTATGGTCCGTTCAATATCGAGTTTTACTGGGAATCAGGGCATGACAGCATCTGGCTGCTGGAAATCAATACCCGCATATCGAAATCGCACTGCCCCTTGTTCCGGCACGTGGATGGCGCCACTCACCATCGGGTGATGCTGGACCTGGCCCTGGGAAAGCGCCCGGACTTCCCGCATCGCCGGGGGCAATACCGGTATGCGGCGAAGTTCATGTGGCGGATCTATGAAGATGCGCGGGTCAAAAGGGTGCCGACGGAGGACGAATTGCGCGCGCTTTGCCGGCGTTTCCCCAGCGCGGAGATCCAAGTGCACATTGACACAGGGATGCGGCTATCCGAACTCAAGTATCAGGACAGCTACAGTTATGAGATAGCTGTCGTTTTTCTGGGGGGCGGCAGTCAGCAGGATCTGCTGCAGAAATATGCGGCCGTTCAGCAGGCGTTAGACGTGGAGCTGGCGCCAGTGACCTAATCTCATTCACAAGGCAAAACCATGGAGATCGTTGAGAAATTTCCGCACCGGATTCGCCACGTCGAACATACCTGGATTCCAATGTCCGACGGCATCCGCCTGGCTGCCCGTCTCTGGCTGCCCGAGGATGCGGAAACTCAACCGGTGCCCGCGATCCTGGAGTACATCCCCTACCGCAAGCGCGACGGTGTTCGCCTGCGCGACGAAACCTTGCACCCCTGGTTCGCGGGGCACGGCTACGCCTGCATACGCGTGGATATTCGCGGCAGCGGCGATTCGGAAGGCGTGTTGACCGACGAATACCTGCCGCAGGAACTTGACGACGGTGTCACCATCATCGAGTGGCTGGCCAACCAGCCCTGGTGCGACGGCAACGTCGGCATGATCGGCATATCCTGGGGCGGTTTCAACGGACTGCAGATCGCCGCCATGCAGCCGCCGTCGCTCAAGGCGGTGGTCAGCGTCTGTTCCACCGACGACCGCTACGCCGACGACGTGCACTACATGGGTGGTTGTCTGCTGGGTGACAATCTCTCCTGGGCTTCCACCATGTTTGCCTACAACGCTCTGCCACCGGATCCGGAAATCGTCGGCGACAGGTGGCGCGACATGTGGTTTGAGCGTCTGCAGGGCAGCGGACTGTGGCTGGATACCTGGTTGCAACATCAACACCGTGATGACTATTGGCGACATGGTTCCATTTGTGAAGACTTTTCCCGCCTGCAGATACCGGTCATGGCGGTGAGCGGCTGGGCCGACGGCTATAGCAACGCCGTGTTCCGGTTGCTCAGCAATCTGCGGGGGCCGCGTATGGGTTTGATTGGTCCCTGGAGTCATAAATATCCCCACCTGGGCGTGCCTGGACCGGCCATCGGCTTTCTGCAGGAGTGCCTGCGCTGGTGGGACAAGTGGCTAAAAGGCATTGAGACCGGCATCATGAATGAGCCTATGTTGCGTGCGTGGATGCTCGACAGCATGCCGCCATCCACCTTTTACCACCAGCGCTACGGGCGCTGGGTCAGTGAACCCGCCTGGCCTTCTCCTCATATCGAAGCGCTGACATACAAATTGGCACAGCATCGCCTGGTAGACGAGGACGCCGAGGTGGCCGACAGCGTCCTTTCTTTGCAATCGCCACTGAGTAACGGACTGTTTGCGGGCAAATGGTGTTCATACAGCGCGACGCCGGATCTCCCTCACGATCAACGCGAGGAGGATGGGGGCGCCCTGCTGTTCACCACCGCGCCGCTGAAGAAACCCCTCGAGATACTGGGCGCCCCCTTGATAGAGCTTGAACTCGCCGCAAACAGGCCTGTGGCCATGCTCGCCGTACGCCTGTCCGACATGCGCCCCGACAACAAAGTTACCCGAGTCACCTATGGATTGCTCAATCTCACCCATCGGGACGACCACGCAAATCCGCTGCCTCTGGTACCAGGAAAGCGCTATTGCGTGCGGATACAACTCAACGATGTAGCGCAAACCTTTCCCAAGGGGCATCGTATTCGCATTGCCTTATCCTCCTCCTATTTCCCGCTCGCCTGGCCACCGCCGGAATCGACCCATTTGAAAATCCATACCGGCATCAGCCGCCTGATCTTGCCGGCACGGCAGCCCAGGGAGGAAGCCGTTAGCTTCCAGCCGCCACAGGCCGCCGCTTCAGCAATGCCACTGCAAGTCGAGCCGGTCCATCACAACTGGCGGGTCATCCGCGAGCTGGACAAGGATTTTACCACCCTCGAAGTCATCAATGATGCCGGCGTTTACCGGCTTGAAGAGATCGATCTGACGATCAAACGCAAGGTCGAGGAGTGGTACACCTATCAAGGGGATGACTTTCAATCACCGCGAGGCAAGACACGCTGGCAACGTCGCTTCGAGCGGGGCGACTGGTCGGTAGAGACCATAACGCGCACCGTGCTGCACTGCGATGAATCCTATTTCTATCTGGATGCGGAACTGGATGCCTATGAAGGCGATAAGAGAGTCTATTCACAGAACTGGAACAAGCGTATCAAACGCAACCTGGTTTGAGACATGAGCCACCGGAGCATGAAGCAAAGGGTGTAGACGAGAACCGTTTTGGCAGCTCAGACTCTATCTGGCAAACAGTCCTTGTCAGCAAATCCGTAATCAGCACTTTCCCGTGCCACGCCTCAATAGGCGTAGGTCGGGTTAGCGCAGCGTAACCCGACAATGGGTGGATGAATGCCCCCTCTTGCGTTGGGTTACGCTTCGCTAACCCGACCTACATCTGAGCACGACATAGTTGGTTGCCGGGTTAATAAACACTATTTTGTTCTTTTACGCTTGAGATGAGTTCAGCCTAGTGGGCAGATCTCGCGTCCATAGACCTCGTTGAGCAGCTGGGCCAATCCTGTGTAGATCGCCAGTCCGCCACAGAGCATGCCCTCATAGCCAGCGAAGGACTTGATTGTGGCGCTTTCGGTGTAGTCACCGATGGCGAGCAGGAAGAAGAGGATGGTCAGGGTAAGGAAAACTGACTGCAATGCGCGGGTGATCTTGAGGGTGCCGATGAACAGGACTAGGGTGAAAGCGCCCCACATCGCCAGGTAGGCCGACATTGCCACGGTGTTGGGCGCGTTTGCGAGGCCTAGCTTCGGTAGCATCAGGATACCGGCAAGGCTGAGCCAGAACAGGCCGTAGGAGGTAAAGGCTGTGGTGGCGAAGGTGTTGCCTTTCTTCCACTCCATCATTCCGGCGATCACTTGAGCGATACCCCCGTAGAAGATTCCCATCGCCAGGATCATCGCATCCAGGGGGTAGAAACCGGCATTAGCCAGATTAAGCAGCACCGTGGTCAAACCGAAGGCACATAGCCCCAGCGGGGCGGGATTGGCAGTAGTCTCCTTGAGTGTATGGAGGATCTCCCGTGAGGTGTCGATTTGGTTCATCTGTTTCTCCATTTTATCGTTCACGGTCCCTTCAATGAGACCTGACTTTAGTACTTGGCGATAATTATCGTGGGTATTTCCTATGCAAAGCAGACGTGCTTTATAAATTTCCTGTTCCAATCTACTCGAACTTCATTCTTTCGGCTGTTTTCGGCCCAATTCACCGAAAACCCTCATGTCCGCTTTAAGTTGTTTTCCGCAGGTAGATCAGAATCCCTTTTCGGCTGCTCCAGGCCGAATTGAGATTTGTTCGTTATGAGACCAATGCGGACTTTCCGATCTTGCGATATAAGTGATTCCCTCTCAGCAATAGTGGACACAGATTTTGTCTAACGCAATAGTCAGGGGAGGGAGGGGAGACCTCTGGACGTCATATATCTACCTAAGGATTTGCCAAGTTTGGTGGCCTAACAAACCATCCCATCCGGATATTCAGAGCCGCATATACTTTTAAAGTGGCAATCACTGCTGTCCCCCATAGTTTGCTCGGCAATCCAGATATCCTTATGTCTCATCGAGCCTTGTAGGAACCCGCTCCCGCGGGCGATAAATTCCTTCGATTCCCTATCGCCCAGGGGACTGGGCTCCTACCTATGTCGACTCGTATACCGGTGAAGGCAAGAGAGGCTCGCTGATCCAGCGTCTGAGTGATGACTTGTCTCAGGCAAAGATGGCAGGCTTTTGTTAGAAACCTAAATCCTCTGGATCAGTTCATCACATGCGAGCCGGGTTGTCGGGCCTATGGCGTTGTTGGCGGTTTCCAAGGCTAAATTATGGACTTGGAAGCAGGCGACCATTGTCAGCTTTGCGTTTTCACACAGGCTTGGCCGTATGAGTGACTAAATTGAAGAATGGATGAAATATTCGGGCTAACCGGATTTCTTTCGCTTTTTTGACTTCGCTGCGGATTTTTTTTGCTTACCGGCCGGTTTCAACCTTGTGATTTTCAAACGCTGACCGCATACCCATGCACGTTTCAGATCTTGAAACACATCATTTGGCATGCCGACGGGCAGATCCACCAGGCTGAAGTCCGAGTGAATATCGATATGGCCAATATGCTCCGCGTCCAGGCCGGCTTCATTAGCGATGGCGCCGACAATATTACCCGGCTTGACTTGATGCTGATGACCCACTTCAATGCGAAATCGTTCCATGCCTTTTGCTGGTTGGGCCTGCTGTTTGCGCTGACGTTTTTCAGTTTTCTCCCGTGGATGATCCTTCTCAGCTCTGTGCCTGGCAGGTTTCTCCTTTTCAGGCTTCAATAACAGGGGGCGATCACCTATCGAGAGTTTCGCTAACGCGGCCGCGATTTCCAGTGCCGGTACATCGTGTTCCTGTTGATATTGTTCCAACAGGCTCTGCATGAAATCCAACTCTCCCGCCGCGACGGTGTCGCTGATACTCTGTTTGAAATCGGCGATACGTTTGCTGTTGACCATCTCGGTTGTAGGCAGCTCCAGCGGTTCGATTTTCTGCCGTGTTGCCTTTTCGATAGCACTGAGCATACGTCGTTCACGGGGAGCGACGAAGAGGATGGCTTCCCCCTTGCGGCCCGCCCGGCCTGTACGGCCGATACGGTGAATATAGGCCTCTGTATCATAGGGGATATCGAAATTGACCACATGGCTGATCCGCTCCACATCCAGGCCGCGCGCCGCCACATCGGTGGCGACGAGGATGTCGAGTGAGCCCCCTTTCAGGCGCTCCACCATCTGTTCGCGTTGTTTTTGCGCCATATCGCCGTTCAAAGCGGCGGCCGCATAGCCTCTGGCCTCCAAACGTTCCGCCAACTCAGTGGTGGCTGTCTTGGTGCGCACAAACATGATGAGGGCGTCAAAGGGTTCTACCTCAAGGATACGGGTTAGGGCATCGAGTTTGTGCAGGCCGCTGACCAGCCAATAGCGCTGACGAATGGTGTCAGCCGTGGCGGTGCGTGTCTTGATGGCGATCTCTTGCGGTTGCTTGAGATGGCGCCGCGCGATGCGTTGGACCTCTTTCGGCATGGTCGCGGAGAAGAGGGCGATCTGGCGCTGTTCAGGGGTCTGCTCCAGGATCCACTCCACATCGTCGATAAATCCCATACGCAGCATTTCATCCGCTTCATCCAGCACCAGAGCCTGCAGATTGTCCAATTTGAGCGTGCCCTTGCGCATGTGGTCCATCACCCGTCCCGGTGTGCCGACCACCACATGTACCCCCCGTTTGAGTTGTCGAATCTGACTTGAGTAGTCCTGTCCGCCATAGACCGGCAGGACATGAAATCCCTTTAAGTGGGCGGCATAGCGCTGAAAGGCCTCGGCAACCTGGATCGCCAACTCCCGAGTCGGCGTCAGCACCATGACCTGTACCTGCTGCTGCTTGGTGTTGAGCCTCGACAACAGGGGCAGGGCGAAGGCGGCTGTCTTGCCTGTGCCCGTGGGTGCATGCCCTAGCAGGTCCCGGCCCTGCAGTAGATAGGGTATGGTCTGAGCCTGGATCGGGGAAGGGGTTTCGTAGCCAACCTCATCCAATGCCGTTAATAACGGCTTGGGCAGATTCAAATCACGGAAACTGGAAACGCTAGGGTTGTCGGCAGACATGGGGGTTCCTGGTGAGAGGGAGGTGGCAGAGACGGGCTGTGCAGTATAGTGTCTTGCCTCATGATTACAATAGATTATTAACCCGGCGGGCAAATAGGTTAATAGTATCTAAAGGTCGAAAAAAGAGGTTGCTACTGATCCGAACGCGCTTGTTTGAGCTCCGCGAAGCAAGTGCTTATGAAAATTCGCCTGTTATCAGCATTGAAATCCCTTGCCAGTTTCAGTGAATGGGTGTACAAAGGTAACACTTCACGATCTAAGTCCTCTCTATATCGCGTTTCTTTCATTGTTTCTTCACAGATACATCTGAATCGACCTTTCATAGTGTTTTCATAGTTCGCGTTGGTGGTCCGTTCAATAACGGCATATTTCTATTTACGACAGGTATCTACTAATGTCAGAAAGACAGACAGGAACCGTAAAATGGTTCGACAGCGGTAAGGGTTATGGATTTATCGAGCGCGAGAACGGCAAGGATCTGTTCGTCCACTTTCGTTCCATCGCCGGTGAGGGGCATCGTTCACTGGAAGAGGGACAGCGGGTCGAATTCAGCGAGGTTGCCGGCCAGAAAGGTCCACAGGCTGAGAACGTCGTCTCGTTGTAAGTCAACTCTGCGTGCAACTCCACCGCATACTCTCAACAGGTGCGGTGCGCTTTTGCCACACGACCGCCTTAATGCGGTCGTGTTAAACGCCCTGCAGTACACCATTCCTCAAGGATAAGTCCATTGATTACACTATCAGTTCGTGGTCTCCCAAGATCGACCACGGAGGAAGGCTTAACCACGCTCTTCTCAAAATACGGTGTTGTCCGTTCCTGCAAAGTTGTACGCGACATATTCAGCGGCGACTGCCGCGGTTTCGCCACCATCGGAATGGAGGGGCATGAAGCCCGCGCCGCCATTTCAGCCCTGGACAACAGCGATTACAATGGCAGCATGATCCGTGTCGGCCCTGATCGGCCGAAAAAAGGGCGCGGTGGTAGACGGCGGTAGCGAAAAACCGCTGAGATGTGTCAATCCCACCAAGCGCCCAGGCGCAGCAGTCGATCGATAAGGTCGCGATGCGCCGCGGTGAATTCCGTTCCCCTTGCGCGCAGTGCAAGCGCCAGAATCGAGGGTATATTCAGGGCCTCGCCGCGGGCGGCCGAAACAGGATAGGTTTGCGCAAAATCGGGCGGTACACGAAGACGCCAGTTGTCCGGATGGATAACGCCGGGTCGGTTGTAGATCTCCTCCATGCCAAGCAGATCGGCAAAGAAGATCATCACATGGGTGGCGGGGCTGGTAAAGAGGTCTGCCAGCTTGGCGTGGACCAGCTTGCGCCGGTCACCGGCGATCTCTCTGGCGAAGGCCTCGCGCGCCGCTTCCGGCATCAGGCGCCAGGCCAGGTAGTCGGCCTGAAGGCGTGCCTGTCCGTTGGTAAGCCACTCTGCGGCCAGTCGCCAGATGGGCGGCGTATCGTGATTGCCCACCATGATCCAGTCCTCCGGTCGGGCGTTCTCGCTGCGGTAGACATCGGCGGGATTGTCCAGGTCTGCCTTTTGGGTGACGCGGAAGCGGCCCAGGCCGTGGCGCTCGAGGGTGCGGGCGAGGGGATA
>JASFJY010000060.1:0-10363 GCA_050119415.1 Chromatiales bacterium
GATGTTTTTTACTACGGCCTTGGATATCATTGCGTTCAAGCTGCTCAATTCCGATTTCGCCCTGGAGAGGACCAGGCGGGTAGTCGAGGTGTGTCGCACCGAAGGTTATCAGATCACCGCCGTGGTGTTGGGCAACAACGGTGGCGCTGATGCGCGATGTGCATGCCAGCCGTTTCTCTATGGATTCGTGTTAATAGGCCCATGGGAGCTGTTATGGCTAACGAACTGAGCGAGAGTGTATACACTGTCGGCGAGGAGATCGCCCATGCAGTCACCCATGGCATCGGAGCCTTGCTGAGCATCGCCGGACTCGCGGTACTGGTGGCCTTTGCCACCCTTTACGGGAACGCCTGGCATATCACCAGCAGCAGTATCTACGGCGCCACCCTGATACTGCTCTATACCGCCTCCACCCTCTACCACGGCATCCCGCAACCGGCGGCCAAGCGGGTGCTGCGACGTCTCGATCATGCCGCCATTTTTCTGCTCATTGCCGGCACCTACACGCCCTTCACTCTGGTCAATCTGAGGGGCGAATGGGGTTGGCTCCTGTTTGGACTGGTATGGGGTTTCGCCATTCTCGGAGTGGTATTGGTAACGGTGGCCAAGCGGCGCATCAAATGGCTTTCACTGACCCTCTATCTGGGACTCGGCTGGTTGGTGGTGATCGCCATCGAACCGCTGCTCGATTCAGTGGCGAGCGGTGGGCTGATTCTGTTATTGGCCGGCGGCCTCTGTTACTCCCTGGGGGTGATCTTCTACGTCTGGAAGCGCCTCAGCTACCATCATGCGGTGTGGCATATGTTCGTGATGGCGGGCAGCATGCTCCATTTCTTCTCTATCCTCTTCTACGTGCTGCCACCCGCCACCAACTGAGTGGGTTGAGCTACTTCAACATGACCGCCGCCGCCAAGGCGCCGACGCTGAGCAGAAAGAAGATCGCCGCGGAAGGCTTCCACATGGTATAGCTGAGGGCATGGGCATTCTTGTTGCGCAGCAGTATGGTCAGGATTCCGGAGCTAAAAAAGATGCCGCTTGCTATATAGGCGATTGCCTGCAGGTATTCGACTTTAAGTTGGGTGGAGCCCTGTACGCCGCCACCGATAGTTTCAAACTTGTTTGCCAACAGCGGCTCGCTGAAGAACAGGCCGGTCAAGATCAGCCAGGGAGCAACAGAATAGAGGCGGGCAAACATGGTTTTCATAGCTAATTTCTCAACACATCAATTAGGAATATAGCGCTCACGTGAAAGGTTGTCGAATCAGTCGGTTCTGGCCCGAATGTTTCATTTGGGAACGCGATGATCGCACCGGGATCGTTGTTCAGGTGCGGATTAGTGATTGAATCCATCCTTTGGTCCGTAAACGGCACATCCCCGTGCCACTTCTCAATAGCCCGCTATTGAGGATTTAGCAAATATCGTAGCTGGACGGTGAGACCGGTGCGAGGGCGCGTTCAGCGGGGGCGCTTACACTTAGTGCTTTGCTAATATTCCAGAAATAACACTTATAATCAGTAGGTTGGTGTGTTTTTTGTGCGCCCGGATGAAATATTCAGGGAAGTTGCCGGAAGAATTGCTTTTGGCAGATGCTCCTTGAATCGCTCTTGTCTGACAGAACATTTCTCAGGTTCGCGGCACTACTCTTCATCCGGTACGAACTTCAGCACATTGCCGTTAATACAGTAACGCTTGTAAGTTGGCGACGGGCCATCGTCAAAGACATGTCCCAGGTGAATGCCGGAGCTGGCGCTGCGCACTTCCACCCGATGCATGCCATGGCTGTTGTCTTCGTGTAGGGTGATGCCGCCCTCGACCGGATTGAAGAAACTGGGCCAACCACTGTCGCTTTCAAACTTGGTGTTGCTGCGGAACAGGGGGGCGCCGGTGATGGGATCGACAAAGGTACCGGAGCGTTTCTCGTCCAGATGCGAGCCGCTGAATGGCCGTTCGGTGCCCTGCTCGAAGGCGATACGCTGCTGTTGCGGCGTCAGCAATTGGTAACCGAGCCATTGCCAGAAGCGGGCTTTATCGCCGTTGTAGCCGGTATAGCGCGACACCTCCCGACCCTTCTTGAAGAGCACGATGGTGGGGGTGGCGAAGAGGGCCTTTTGCAACTCCCAGCCCGCTGGAGCTTGTGGACTGAGGCTCCGTGCCACATCGACTTCGGACTGCCAGTGGTCGAGTATCTCGGTTTTGAATACCTTGCAGTAGGCACACTCCTGAGCTTCGAAGACGATCAGCTGGCGGTTTTGATTTAGGGTCTGGGGATCGAGTTTGGCGGACATGTCGGGCTCCTTATCCTTTAGCGACGAGATGCCGGGATAGTCGACACCGGTACCGCCAAGGCCGCAGTAGCCTTTAGGATTCTTCACCAGATAGTCCTGATGATAGGCCTCGGCCGGTGTGTAGTTGTCGAGCGTGGCGATCTCGGTGGTTATCCGGCCATAACCATGTTCGCTAAGGGCCTTCTGATAAACGTCACGGGTCTTCAAGGCGGTGGTTAGCTGTGTCGCGTTTTGGGTATAGATGGCGCTGCGATAGTTGGAACCTACATCATTACCCTGACGGTTTCCCTGAGTCGGGTCATGGTTCTCCCAGAAACCGACCAACACTGATTCAAGATCGGTTCTGCGGCTGTCGAAGGTGACCTTCACCACCTCGGCGTGGTTGCGTTTGTCGCTCTGACCAAGCCGTCGTCGCGACTCATGGGCCAGGATCTCGCGGTAACTCGCCTCGACCTCGCCATTGGCGTAGCCGCTCTCCACATCGACCACGCCAGGTAGGGTCGACATGCGTTTCTCCGCACCCCAGAAGCAGCCCATACCGAGGATGATAGAGTCCCAGTGATCCGGCAGGGTTGTATGGCTTTTGTTGTCACTGGCCGCGATCGGTAGGCTGCACAGCATGAATAGGGCTGCGCAGCTGGCGGCAAAGCGTCGAATTCGCATCGGTGATTTTGTGCTCTTCATGGTCGTTTCTGTATCTGCTATTTGGATATCTCAGGCCACCATTTTAGGTAAGGTTGCTCACCAAGGTATCGCGCAGAAATCACGATTTCATCACGGCAGAGGTTGGCTGTGTAGGGAGCAGTGATGTGTCGATTGGTGGTTATTATTAACCCGGTAATCAAATATGTCGTGTTCAGGACTTCAAGCCAGCCCTTAATCAGGGCGTGGCTCGCCGGCAAGGGTAATTCCCTTGGCAAGAGCCACAATACCGAGCAAGGGCAGGCCTGAAGCCCCTAACCGATTGATCTTTAGAAGACAGGGCTTCAAACCTTGCGTGTCTCGAAGCGTCGCCTATGTTTCATAACCTGCATATTGGCCCGCTGCAGCGGAATTTCGGCGATCGCCGCTTGATCAGGAATCGCCAGCACGCTGCCCCTCTTGATCAGATGGAGATTGTTGTCGATGAAACTCTCCCGATTGGCCTCGAAGATGGCGAGCATCGCCTGCTCCTGCGTGTTCTGACCGCAGTCGAGTTGGCAGGCGATCTGTGGGAGGGTGTGCCCTTCGGCCACCGGTCCATAGAGCCGCTCGGTCAAGCGGGCGTTTGCGTAGCGGGCAGTGCAGGTGTGCCCTTCGGTTATGTACTCGAGCGCCTCGTTGAGTTCGCCCCATAGTTGTTTGGCACCCTCCATGAAATCGGTATATTGGGCGACGATCGTGGCGGCGGCGTCCTGTGTATCGCTCAGGGTGAGCGCCAAGCCTAACCTGACCCGTCTACAGTCGTTCTGAATATCGATTACGGTAAATTCGACCTGGAAGGCGAAGCGCCGGCTGATACGTTCGTTGAGTCGTTCGATCAGCGCCTTGACGATAGCCTGTTGCTCGGCTGCAGGGATGTTGCGGATGGGCAACACTGTACTCATGAGCAGAAGGTCAAGCTCTCCTAATGGTATCCTTGATATTGTCATCTGGCCTGCTCTGTATTGATAGGTAGGGTATACTCTGAACAATTCAGGTCGGTATGTCTGGAAACCCAGTCTCACTCCAAAAGACCTAGTTAGATGTTCAGTCGCCGCCCTGTCGTTGCATTATCGAGGTATGCAAACAGCAGCTCATGGGGTTGTTTGTGCTGCGTGACCCCGATGCCGTCGATAACCTATCGGTGGGAGGTTGTCTCTCAGATCGCCAGTATTATATCTTCGCGAAAACAGCGGTTGATGCAGCAGCGGCTGGCCATGACACTGAGTGTATTTTTGACAGTATAGAGGTTGGCGATTTCGGTGCCTCTCGTATTGTCAGAGCAAGGCAGCAGTTCATCCTTTGCCTGTGGCAAGCCTGGCGACAATTTCATGCAGAGCCACCTCCGCATTTTCAAAGGCGATAGAGAGGTCCTCGATTGTACTCTTTCCCTGCTTGGCACTATCCAGGTCTTTTGCTACTTCTTTCATTAAATCCGAAATGACAGAGAGCGCCTCATCACCACCGGCGATATGGGCCTGTGATATGGCATCTGCTATTTGGCTGTCAAAAGGGGTTCGAATTGCCATAATTGCTCCTCTGCTGTTACTGAGATTGCGGGCGAAAGAAAATATGTAGTCTCTGATTCTAATTTACATTGATCTGGATGGGGTGAATTGTGAATTAATAATCTGTATTTATAAATTTAAGTTATGATGATGTTTCGTGATCCCGAGCATCCACTTCTAAGGGGGCATTTTGGTAGCCATAAGTAACGATCTGTTGAAGGTAGACTAGCAGAAAAGCAGAAACGGAGCCGGTTCGAGTATTGTAAGAGGACTCTCTTTCCGCCCATTCTATTGCTTTGGAAATGAGTGTAGGCAGAGCTTTATGGAGATCGAGCGGTATAGAAGATACTTTAAGTATATTAACTATTGGGAATCTGTTCAGTTTGCGCAAATTGCCTCCTGTTTGCAACTTTCGGCCATCATTTGAGGCGGTTATTATTGCCATAAATCAATTAGATACGATGTTTAATTAATGTTAACTTATGATTGAATCAAAACGCGCCATGCGGAGTCGATTGACGTGCTTGCAGCCATCTCTGTATGGGCATAGACTGATTAAAAGTGCAAAGGAGAATGCGGTGAGTGAGTCGCTCGATGTATTGCAAAAAGCCCATGACCTCGCGTTTGAGCTGGAACTCAAATACGGCTGCTGCCCACAGTGTGTGTTGGCGGCGGTCAAGGAAACTGTCGGCGGTGTGACCGATGAAACCATCAAGGCTAGTCACGGTTTGTCAGGCGGTGGCGGACTGATGGGGCAGGGAGCCTGCGGCGCGCTGACTGGCGGATTGCTTGCCCTAAGCACAAAGCGTGGCCGTGATGCCGACAAACTTCACAAAGGGCGCGGCATTTCCAATTTTCAGATCGGCCGGCAATTGGTCGATAAATTCGCTAGCGAGTTTGGGGGCGTCACCTGTGAACACCTGCAACATCGCTTCACCGGCCGTACTTGGGATATGTGGGACCCGGCCGAATACAAAGCGTTCTCCCAAGCCCGTGGTGAGCAATGCGCGCGTGCTACGGCGCTTGTTACCCAATGGGCAGTAGAGATTTTGACAGCGCAGCACTAACCAATGTTCGGGTTAGTAACTGTGCGGCTCAGATTGTCTCGGGTATTCCTACCGATTACACAAATGAAGAGCTTTGCAGGTTCACTTTTCGGTTTCTTGAATTCGTTCAGTGATTAGAGCCGCTTTCTGATTTTAATGGAAATGAGGCATTGTAGACGGCACGTTAACCTTGCTCGAGATTGACTGGGTGAACGGAATGGATATGGAGAGTGACGATAAAGAGCTAAACCCACGCATCCTGGTGGTTGATGACGAGCCATTCTATCTTGAACTATTGGCTGAAGTGTTATCCAGTAATTATACCATATCCGTGGCGAAGACGGGAGAGCAGGCGCTGCGCCGCGTTCAGGGTAGCGGCCTGCCGCACTTGATTTTGCTCGATGTGATGATGCCTGGGATGGATGGCTATGAGGCCTGTAGAAGATTAAAGGAGAATCCGTTAACCAATGAGGTTCCCGTCATCTTTCTTACCGCCAAGAGCGAGATAACAGACGAATTGAAGGGTTTCGAACTAGGTGCGGTTGACTATATAACCAAACCTATCAGTATTCCAGTTCTGCAGGCCAGGGTAAAAACCCACTTGGCGCTATCGGAGCAAAGGATTGCTCTGGAGCACTTGGTGGCGGAACGTACAGAGCAGCTTGAACGCGCGAAGGATGCAGTTGTTTACAGTATGGGTGCCCTGGCCGAAGCGCGGGATGAGGAGACAGGCAACCACATTCTGCGCACCCGGGAGTATGTGAAAGTATTGGGTGATGCCCTGGCCAGGCACGTGCGCTATTGCCAGGTGTTGAATGAACGTGCCATCAATCTTATCTCGCGTGCAGCGCCGTTGCATGATATAGGTAAGGTAGGTGTACCTGACAGGGTGTTGCAGAAGCGGGGTGCCTTGAACGAAGACGAAAGGCGACAGATGGATCGGCATGTCATTTATGGGCGTGATGCGATCAGCAGCGCTGAAAAGCAAGTAGGCTCAACGAGCTTTACCGCTGTGGCGAAGGAGATAGCCTATGGTCATCATGAAAAATGGGATGGCAGCGGGTACCCTTTGGGTTTGGCAAGAGAAGAGATACCACTGTCCGCACGCTTGATGGCAGTTGCGGATGTCTATGATGCACTCGTATCACGGCGCTATTACAAGCCGCCGATGTCGCACGTCGAGGCAAAGGCGCAGATCTTGGAAGAGCGCGGTACTCATTTCGATCCGGAGCTGGTGGATGCCTTTGTGGAATGCAGTGACACATTCCATGAAATCGCGGAAAGATATACAGATGAAGTGTGATGTGCATCTGCAGGAAATGACTTGGCGAAAAAAACGTTTAATGGTTATCAATTACCCTGCAAGGCGATCGGGTGAAATATTTGAGCTAGCTTGATGCTGTCGATAGCACACGAGTCGGAAGAGCAATATGGCATGCCAGTCACTTATAACCCAAGCGGGTGTTGTTGAGCAAAGGAATAGATGAGCAGTGAGAGTCCGATAGCGAATACCAGCGCGCCGCCGAGCAGAGCCATCAGGCCACCGCCCGCTCGCCACCATCGAGGCGAAGTGTGCTCGGTTAGTACAAGCGCCCAATGTCGGGCATTGACTGCAAGAAGGGCAAGCGTTGAGACAGTGATGGCCGTGCCAATGGACATGGCCGCCACTGCAAGGATGCCCGCCCAATGGATATTCATGACATGGGCGAAAATCAATATTAGTACTGCACCGCTGCATGGTCGCAGTCCGACAGCGAGCACCACCCCAATAATGGCACCCCAGCTTCTCGCTTTTTTTATTTGCGATGGTTGAATAGTGTCAGGCTTATCATGAGTATCTCCTGAATCTTCCGCGGGATAGGATTTGCGTAGCGAACTCAATACGCCTCGCAAGCCGTGGTAAAACAGATACAGACCGATAGCAGTAACCAGCAGAAAACTGAAGCGCTCGGTCCAGTCGACAGCGCTACGAGTTTCGCGCGGAAGCCAATCCGCAGCCAGGATCAGGCCATAGACCAACACCACTGCTGTTGTGCCCTGCATCAGGGCGGTGGCGCTTGCCATCGAAACACCGCGCCGCAATTCGCGTCCGTGGGTGAGCAAGTAAGTAGTTAGAACCGCCTTCCCATGACCCGGGCCGGCAGCATGGAATATGCCGTAGAGAAAGCTTACCAACACCAGCAATAGGGACGTTTCTTCTTTCCTGGCCAAGCCGGTCAACTCGCTGGTGAGGCGTCGGTGAAATTTACGCTGCTGGGTCCAGATCCAGGCAACGGCACTTTTCAATGGCCCTGGTTCGACCTGTGTTTGAGGCGGCGTTTCTTGAGGTCCGGCGCCTGGTATGGTGTTGGTTGCGTGTGCAGTCGAAGCTGCAAGGGCCAGACAAAGCGCAAGCAGGATGTTTAGGGTTTTACCGGACACTCAATAACCACTTTCTCTGCAAAAAACTTTCCGAGATCATTGCCGCCGCTTTGGCTCGCTGGGAGGGAAGCGGCGTAGGCGACCTTCTCCGGGTCAGGGGATGGCTGTACGACATGGTGTCGGCACTCATCTGGCGCATCGCGCAGGGAGATCGCATCTTTAGCTTCCGCATGGATCATCTCGATGTAGTAAGAGGGATCGAAGACCCGGTAGGTCAATGGTGTGATACTAGGATCTCGGGGAGATTCAAAGGGTAGAAAAAAACTGATCTCTAGGCGATGGTTGCGCATCGCTATTGCCCCTTGCGTTACTGGGCTGCATGGCACATCGTGATCCTCCTGCTCTATATGCGAGAAAAAGTTGAAAGCGGCGAGGTTGCTGAACATTGTCATACGCAGCGCTTCTAGCTGTGATCGATCTGGCTTGCCATCGTCATCACCATCCATGCCTTCCGTGATGAAGACCGAGTAATAGTCATCAAATAGCCATCGCTGGTAAAGGCCTGTCACACGGCCATTGGTGTCGAATCGCGCCTCTATACGGAGATCGATCCAGTTATGGGGGTGAGCCTTAACGGTGAACGGTAACATAACTCCCGATAGTATGAGAGTAACAATCAGTGAAGCACGAATATTCATATACAAAGTCTGCATAAAGACTTATAGGGAAATCTATGACGAATATCAATTTTCCGCTTCAGCCCGAATGTTTCATCCGGGAATGCGATGATCACGCCTTAGTCAAGGACAGGCTTGAAGTCCTGAATACGACATATTTAATTGTCGACTAATAATGTTGGTTTTAAATCAAAATAGCGGGCCAGTGGCACAATTGCATAAGGAATGATCGTGCTTGATAGGCCGCCAATCATCTTTAAAAAAATATAAACCAAGCCAATAATCCGATTACGGTACCGAGCGCCGCAGGGCCGAAACTTTGAATCATAGAGCCGACAAAACTAGCTCCAAGCTTCACTGGAATTACAGTGATTATGAATAGTGTAGCTAATGCGACAGGTAATGTATTAGTGGATAGCGAAATAGTCTGTTCCATCAAGCACCTCTAGTTCTTGATTTGCTGAGAAATATAACGCTTAAAGAATGCACACGCTTTTTAGCGTCGATAGGCTTTAATTGCTATAAAATTATTAGTCAAATCCCACAGCGGTAAGGATTGCCATAGATGACTCGTTACAGCCACTATTTTGGTTACTGCCAGGAGCGCTGCTCGGTTTATACCAAAGAGCAACTTTTTTTCCAGACATATGCGCCGCCAAAATAATTAACAGCATATTTTTTCCTGAATCAGTTGTTGCGTCAAAAGTAAAGTGACGGTTGTAGTAAGTGCAAGTACTCCCCGTTGGCGCATTATTAACAGCAAATTTAATATTGTCGCTACCGAACATCAAGGAGATTGTAGAGCCAGATAGGAAAGCGGCATTGACGTGAATAGGTAGAAAAAGTGCTATAATAATTAAAAATATTCTAAACATGTATTTTTCAATATTTTTAGTTCTGATGTCCATAACGACTAATTTAGTTGCGCATGAAGCGAGCCCGATAAGATTGTTTGTGTAATGCATTTTTAATATCTGTATATTGTGTATTGCAAATATAACAGCTAGTCTTGTTATGGCTGTATTTTTAATGCCAGTAGTAGACGCCATGGAAAATAAAAGTGCCGCTAATTATAAAAAAACAAGTGAAATACAGGTAAAAGCCAAACTCATTGTTGAATCTGGAAATATTTGCATTATGTCCGTAAGTGTAGAGTTCTGTCTTTTCATCATGTATAGACGATTTATGGAATTTAGGGCTTCTGTCGGGGCGTGCCCCTCGAACGCCATTGCATTGTAGTACCTCTGCCTTCTAATAAATATGATCACTATCGTGAGTAATACTAACAAGTTAAACAGTGCAAAAACATGTAAATCTTATCAGTTGGCAACGAAATTCGTGATTGTTTGCTTATATCCTAGTCCCGAAGTAGGCGGGTCAGAGTAACTTTACTCTAGCTCAGTATTTTTCTAAGTGCGCTCTTGTCAATAAGCAGGAATTTTGCATGAATGGACTATACCGATAACAGATATATAAGATCCTAGAAAGATGTAATAAACAGCATAAGTCAAGTGTTTAACAAGTGCATGATAATCGTTTTTATAATTTATTTAGTATTCGCTTTGACTTTTAGCGATTCGAGAAAATGTTTCTTCGATATTAAAGAATAACGTTGGCTTCAAGAATTTCTCTTTGTATTACCGGGGTTTGATGAGTATGCCGATACCAAGAGACATGAAAATCGAATATCGTGCGTCCCTTCTCCCCCCCCAGGGAGAAGAGCAGGATGAAGAGATCAGAATATCAGGGTGCTAGCTTATTAAAACCTCTCAACCCGGCACTCTACCTGAGGGTGAGGGAATTT
>JASFJY010000061.1:0-10275 GCA_050119415.1 Chromatiales bacterium
TCAATAAATGGATTCTCATTCAGCAACGAATCAGACTCGATATCAACAGGCGGCAGATCCAACACTTCATTCACCGCCGGAGACGGCGCGGTTTGGCCAGCCTGTTTCTGCGGCTCGGCCAGCTGGTTCTGCAACTGTTCTATCTGGGCGCGCAGAAGTTTGATGTTGTCTTTCAGGCTGATTACCGTCTGTGCCGATTTCTGCTGGGCCAGTTCGGCCTTCCGTGCCCTGTTTTTCAGCGCTTCGAACTGCTCTTCGAGCCGGACATTCTCCTGCTCATAGAATTGATTCGCCTGCTTTAGGGTTATGCTTTTGTCTTCTTCGTTTTCGAGCAAGTGCTTGTGCGACGCCTCGGCTGTTTCGGCACGTTTTTGCAACTCGTGGTTATTGACGGAGAGTTCGTTCATCTTGAGCAGCATCTGCTGCTGCTCACTCTCCAGCTCAAACACCCTTTGTCTGAGCTGCTCTGATTCGCCCGACATTATGCGCAGGCGTTCCACTTGCTTCTGCAGATCATGGTTTTCCTGATCGAGGCCCTGTATTCGCGACCGCAGTTTACCGATATTTTCCTCCGACTCCTGGGCGTCCCTGGGCTGTTTCATCGCAGCTTGCTCGGAAGCGCCATCCAGTCTGAGATGGGAGGATTTGCTGATGTGGTTGTGCTGGTTCGAGGTGAAGCCGGCTTCCATCGTCGCACTCAGTGCCGAGTCGGACGGGGAAGCGAGAGGGCTGAGCTTTTCGTTGCCCTTGTCTATCACCCGATTGCCGCCCAGATCGATGGCGGCCTTAAGCCTTCCCTCCGCCAGCAGCAACAGTTCACTGAGCCGGATGCCGGGCTTGATCTGCGGCGCGGAGATGCCGATGCTGGCACTTACGACTTCGTCGGATTCACCGAGATAGAACTGTTTGGCGTTGAGGTCCTCCGTGATCCGACGACCGATGTAGCGTGTGCCGATAGCGTTAGAGGCGGGGCGCAGCATGGCGAACAGTCCATTGCCAAAATAGGCCATGATGTCGTCGGGGTGGATGTGCTGACGGATGATCTCGGCCATCGTCATTAAAATGTGCTCGATGGCGGGCTGGCTGTAGTGGCTTTCAAGCTGATCGAACTGATCAATGCGTAGCAGAGCGATCGCCAGTTCGTTCTTGTTGCGGATGGCGAAGGAAAGCTCCTTGCTCGCGCTCAACATGAATTCTTTCTGTTTGAGGAGATCGGGAAGGTGTTCATCCTGCTGATCCTCCTCGGAAAGCAGCATATCTCTCTCGTTCTCCTGCTGCGAGACCAGTGCGGACACGAAGCTGACAATGAGCGCCGGGGCGAAGGGCTTGCTGAGCACCTCCGTTGCGCCCATATCCTGTAGCTCAGTCCGGAGTCCGTCCACCTCTTCGTTGCCGGTCACGACGATGAAGGGGATATTTCTGATTCGATCGATCTCCGAATTACGGATTTTCTGCAGCAGTTCGCGGCCGTCGAGTCTCGGCATGCCGAGATCGGAGAAGATCAGTCGTATATGGGGCGATTCAAGCAGCAGTTCCCAGGCCTGTTGGCCGTCCTCCGCCTCAATCAGCTGGCAATCATTATTGAGTATATTCTTAAGCGAGAGACGCACCACCCGAGAATCGTCGGCAACCAGGATAACCGGTTTGTCCTGGTTGTTCATGGTGGATCCTTCGAAAGCGTGCTGTGGCATGTGTTTGGTTTTTTCTGAAACTGTAGACAAGGGTTCTTCTAGAGTAGCTTCGGCTGTTGAAGACATTTCTTTAATGTAAAAAAGCGTAAAAGTTAAGTTAATATAACACCCTAACCTACTGTTTATACAGCGGATTCATGTTAAGAGGAGGGGGGCGAAAGGAGGAAAATGAGAGAATTGTCACTTTACGTTCCGGCCAGTTTGACGCGACAGACTCCAGTCTGGCGACTTCTGGCCGATGTTTATTGACAAAGGAACCCCTGATCAGTTGATGAATCGGCGCGTGACGGCTGAAATGCCCTGACTCCGCGTTGAAAAGCTACGCAATAGCTGGCTGCTATGCGCGGTTTTACCCTTGATCTGGAACATTTCATCTCAAAACGCGCTCGCTTCAGTAAAACAGAGGTTCCTAAATGACAGAGCTATTTTTTAATTAGATTAATAAATCAGGCCCGGTACCTGTATCCATGAATAAATCGGTTTTTCATTTGGCGGACGGCGCTCCCGCCATATCGGAAGATGAGCACAAGAGAAAAGAGCAGGAGAGTGACGATGTTGTCTTTAAGGAGTTTGTGGTATCTGTTCGAGAAGACCTGAAAGCCAACAAGATCTACCTGCCAACCCTACCGGCCCTGGCTCTCGAGGCCCTGCTGGTCATCAACGATGTCGACAGTTCGGCGTCTGATTTGCAGAAGGTTATCTCCCGTGACGCGGCCCTCACCGCACGCCTGATCCGCTACGCCAACAGCCCCCTCTATCGCGGTTTGAGCACCATCACCGCGATCAGGCCGGCAATTACCCGTATCGGTTTCCAGCGTGTCAAGAACGCGGTCTACGCTGTCTCGATGAAGGAGGTGTTCCGCACCTCCGTCAAAGAGGTCGAACGGCGCATGGACGCGCTCTGGTCCCACTCTGTCAAGGTGGGCGCTCAGGCGGCCATGCTGGCCAAGAGTCAGCCTGGAATGGATGCCGATGTGGCCCTGGTCGCCGGCCTGGTACATGACATCGGACACATACCGCTACTGATCAAGGCCTGTGAATTCAAAGCGTTGATAAACAAACCGAAAGCTCTGGACAAGATCCTCCACAAGCTGCATACCCAATTAGGCGGCAGTATCCTGAAGCTTTGGAAATTCGACAAACAGGTCATCAAGGCGGCCGCCGAACATGAGAACCTCGAAAGGGATCCCGGCGATGCTCCTGTCGACTATGTCGATATTGTCCAGGTAGCCAATGTCCTCGCCTATGAAGATACCGAGCACCCTTTGGCCAATATCGATCGTTCGACTGTCAAGGCGTTCGCCAGAATCAAACAGGGAGAGTCAGCGCCTCAGTCCAGGGATGACGACGACGATACCCGCGATGTTGAAGATATCGTTTTCTGATCAGAGGCTGTCTAATCCGCATCTGAACGACGATCCCGGCGCGATTATCGCGTTCCCGGGTGAAACATTCTGACTAAGCTAAAAGCACGTCGAGTTCCTCGTTGCGCAGCATGTTGACCAGCTGAATCAGGGGTAATCCGATCAGGGATGTCGGATCATCCCCCTCCATCCGCTTGAACAGGCAGACACCCAGACCTTCCGATTTGAAAGCGCCGGCACAATTGTAGGGCTGTTCCTTGCGCAGATAGTGGTCGATCTCTTGCGCAGTCAACTCACGGAACTCCACATGGTAGGGTTCGTAGCTGATCTGCAGCTTGCCGCTATCACTGTTCAATAGGCAGAGTCCCGTGTGGAAAGTGACGCGCTTGCCCGAGGCCAGGGTCAACTGCTCCACGGCCCGTTCATGGTTCCCGGGTTTCCCCAGCACCCGCCCCCCCAGAGTGGCGACCTGGTCGGAGCCGACAATCAGAGCTTTGGGATGGGTGGCCGCCACCGTTCTGGCCTTGTTTTCGGACAAGCGGCGGACCAGGGCCTCCGGCGCTTCATTGTCCAGGGGGGATTCGTCGATCTCCGGCGAAACGCTGCTGAATTCGATACCCAGCCGACTCAAGACTTCCCGTCGATAGGGTGAGCTGGAGGCGAGGATCAGCGGGAGGTGTGTATGAGATATGACTGCGTGCATAGAACAGCTCTGCCGTGAAACTCAAATTGCGCAAATGTTACCAGAAGGTATTGTAGTTTTGTGAGGTAAAGGCTATTTTTAGTTATTTGATAGGATCATTTAATCAGTTAATAGTGATCATGTATATTCTAAATAGCGACAAAATTAAAGTAGAATGTTCAGTATGTTAGGTTGAATTTCTAAAATAACTGCCACTTGACAACAGACCTTTCTGCAACGTAGAAAGACCAAGATCATCACAACTAGAGACGACTTGAACAATGCCAATTTCAGAGATGCTGATGTCCGGCGTAAAACTCATGGCCGTTGGAATGGGGATTGTCTTCGTTTTCCTTCTGGCGCTGGTGTTCGTCATGAAGGGCATGTCTCGATTGGCCATGTCCATCGCGGAGCGACAGGCGGGCGCGCAAGCGTTGACCTATCCGCCTGCGGGAGCAACGCAAGGAGAGGATAACGTAAGGGGCGATTTGATTGCCGCCATCTCAGCGGCTGTTTCCCGGTATCGCGCCACCCATAAATAATCTGTTTTGTCTCAAATTCTATTACGGATTCCGTATCAGGCTGTTCACAGGAAAACGGCGGTTAGCTTATGAGCGAAAATAAACCACTCGGTATTACAGACGTTGTATTGCGCGATGCGCATCAATCCCTCTTCGCCACACGCATGCGCATCGACGACATGCTGCCTATCGCAGAGAAGCTCGACAAGGTCGGTTTCTGGTCACTGGAAACTTGGGGCGGCGCCACCTTCGATGCCTGCATCCGCTTTCTGGGTGAAGACCCCTGGGAACGCATCCGCAGGCTCAAGGCGGCCATGCCGAATACCCCGATGCAGATGTTGTTCCGCGGACAAAACATCCTCGGCTATCGTCACTATGCCGATGATGTGGTAAGGAAGTTCGTCGAACGGGCGGCCGTCAACGGGGTGGATGTTTTCCGTATCTTCGATGCCATGAACGACCTGCGCAATCTGGAGACCGCCGTACAAGCCACCCTGCAGGTGGACAAACATGCACAGGGCACCATGTCCTACACCGTCAGTCCGGTGCACGACATGGACTACTGGGTCAACATGGGCAAGAGCCTGGAAGACATGGGCTGCCACTCCATCTGTATCAAGGACATGGCCGGCCTGCTCAATCCGTATTTGGCCTATGAGTTGGTCACCAGGCTGAAAGAGAGCGTCTCCATTCCCATCGCCATGCAGAGCCATGCCACCACTGGCATGAGCACCGCCACCAACATCAAGGCCGCCGAGGCCGGTATCGACATGCTGGATACCTCCATCTCCTCCATGAGCATGACCTACGGCCACTCAGCCACCGAATCGGTGGTGGCCATTCTCAAGGAGAGCGACCGGGATACGGGCCTGGATCTCCATCTGCTGGAGGAGATCGCCGCTTACTTCCGCGAGGTGCGAAAGAAATATGCCAAGTTCGAAGGCTCCCTCAAGGGTGTCGATTCACGCATCCTGGTGGCTCAGGTTCCGGGCGGCATGCTGACCAACATGGAGAACCAGCTGCGCGAGCAGGGCGCTACCGACAAGCTGGATCAAGTGCTCGTGGAGATCCCTCGCGTGCGCAAAGACTTGGGCTATATACCCCTGGTGACTCCCACCTCCCAGATCGTCGGTACCCAGGCGGTCATCAACGTCCTCATGGGCGAGCGTTACAAGAGCATCACCAAGGAGACCGAAGGTGTATTAAAGGGTGAATACGGCGCCACTCCGGCGCCGGTGAACTCCGAGTTGCAGGCCCGTGTACTGGCCGATGGGGAGGAGCCGATCACCTGTCGTCCCGCGGATCTGCTGGATGACGAGATGGACACCCTCGTCGCCGAGTTCCAGGATCTGGTGAATGAGCATAAAATCGACGTGGCGGAGTCCGAGGTCGATGATGTGCTGATCTACGCCCTGTTCCCTCAAGTCGGCCTGAAGTTTCTCAAGAACCGCCACAATCCGGATGCCTTCGAGCCCGCCCCTGGCAGTGAGCCGGCACCGACGCCGACGGCTCCCCCGGCGGCAGCCGCGGCACCGACGGCCGGTGGTCCTGAGGCCTATGAGGTAGAGGTCAACGGAGTGAGCTACAACGTCAAGGTGTCGCCGGCGGGCGTCGTCACAGATGTGGCGCCGACAGCCGCGCCCACAGCGGCTCCGGCCGCAGGCGGTAAGACCATAAACGCACCGCTGTCCGGTAATATCCACTCCATCAAAGTGACGGCCGGACAGAGCGTCAAAGCCGGGGACGTGGTGATGGTCCTGGAGGCGATGAAAATGGAAACCGAGGTGCGCGCCAGCAGTGGCGGCACCGTTGCCCAGATCCTCGTAAAAGAGGGCGACACGGTTCAGGTCGGTACCCCCTTGCTGAGTCTCTCCTGATATGGTCGAGGTCGGCGTAAACGCACTTTGGCAGTCCACCGGGCTGGCCAATTTCGAATGGGGCCAGCTGCTCATGATGGGCGTCGGCGGTGTATTGATCTATCTGGCGGTGATCAAGAAGTTCGAGCCGCTACTGCTGTTGCCGATCGGGTTTGGCGCCATTTTGAGTAATATCCCGATCGCCGGCATCAGCGGTGATGACGGATTACTGGGCTATATCTATCATGTCGGCATAGAGACCGGCGTCTTTCCGCTGTTAATCTTTATGGGGGTCGGCGCCTTGACCGATTTCGGCGCCCTCATCGCCATGCCTTGGACGCTGCTGCTGGGTGCGGCGGCGCAGTTTGGTATCTTCGTCACCCTGTTGGGTGCGTTGGCGCTAAACATCATCCCAGGCTTCAACTTCTCTCTGGCGGATGCCTCGGCCATCGCCATCATCGGCGGCGCGGACGGACCGACGGCCATATTCCTGGCGTCACGGCTCTCACCCGATCTGCTCGGTGCCATTGCCGTTGCCGCTTACTCCTACATGGCCCTGGTACCGATCATCCAGCCGCCGATCATGCGCCTGCTGACCACAGAAAAGGAACGCAACGTGGTGATGCAGCAGCTACGCCATGTCTCCAAGCTGGAGAAGGTGCTGTTTCCCTTCGCCGTGCTCATGCTCTGTATCATCTTCCTGCCCTCGGCGGCGCCGTTGATCGGTATGTTGACTTTCGGCAATCTGCTGCGCGAGAGTGGTGTGGTCGAGCGTTTGAGCCATGCGGCGCAGAACGAGATCATCAATATCGTCACCATCTTCCTGGGACTCGCGGTGGGCTCAAAGTTGTCGGCGGACAAGTTCCTGACCATCGATACCCTGGGCATTCTCGCGCTCGGTGCCTTCGCCTTCTGCATCGGCACTGCCGCCGGTATCATCATGGGCAAGATCATGCACAGGGTTACCGGTGGCAAGGTCAATCCCTTGATCGGGGCTGCCGGCGTCTCCGCCGTGCCGATGGCGGCCCGAGTGGTCAACAAGGTCGGTCTCGAGACCAATCACCACAACTTCCTGCTGATGCACGCCATGGGCCCCAACGTGGCGGGGGTGATCGGCTCGGCTGTGGCGGCGGGCATTTTGCTAGCCGTGGTCGGCGGATAACTACCTTACCGGACTCCCGTGTTTTTGACACGGGAGCCTCTCCCATAATATTATTGGCCGCTTATGTCGCAGCATATTCCTGATCGTCTTGATCCCTGGCGTTTCGCCGATCTCGGCAAGGTCGTCAATGGAGTGATGCGGCTAGATTCCCTGCCGCGGCTAAGCCGCTGCCTGCTCGATGCAGGGGGTGGAGTGAGCTTCGATCTACGCTTCGGGCGGGACAACGAGCGCCGGGCCACGTTAACGGGATCGATCAGCGCCGATCTGGTGCTCGAATGCCAGCGTTGTCTGGAGGCGGTGACCCTGCCGGTCAACGCCGACGTTTCGCTGGCCTTCGTCGAAGGGATCGAACAGGCGGGTCGGCTGCCAGAGGAACTCGACCCCTGCCTGGTCGCGGATGGAAGGGTGCTATTCAGGGATCTGATCGAAGACGAATTGTTGCTGACGCTACCACAGGTGGCGATGCATGAAACCGGTGCCTGCCCAACTAATTTAAAGGATGGGCATGTGACGGTTCGGGATGAGGCTGAGCTGGTTGAACCCGAAAAAAAGTCCGGCGAGAATCCGTTCGCGGTGCTCGCCGAACTGAAAGACGAAAAAAATTAACTTTTTTGACTATTGCTTCAGGAGATCAGCATGGCTGTTCAACAAAACAGAAAGACCCCTTCCAAGCGCGGCATGCGTCGCGCCCATGATGCACTGAATGGTGAGACACTCTCCATCGATTCCACCTCCGGTGAAGTACATCTGCGCCACCATGTGACCGCCGACGGCTTCTACAAGGGTCGTAAGGTCGTCAACACCAAGGGCGAGTAATCTTCTCACTCCCAAAGACCCATCGGCGCATCTGAACCCGTGCACGGGGCCAAGCCCTTTGCCGGGTTCTTTTCATCTGGGTATTTTCAGTAGCGAATGAACAAGCCAGTCACAATCTCATTGGACGCTATGGGGGGTGATTTTGGGGCTGAAGTGGTGGTACCTGCCGCACTTGAGTACCTAAAGCGAGACAAGGAGACCCACCTGATCCTGGTCGGACGCCGGGAGATACTGGAGGGGAAGCTCGGCAATCACCCATACGGCAGGCGGTTGACGGTCAAGCACGCCTCCGAGACTGTGGAGATGGACGAACTCCCTTCCAAGGCGCTGCGTGGCAAGAAAGACTCTTCCATGCGAGTTGCTATCGATCTGGTAAAATCGGGTCAGGCCGATGCCTGCGTCAGTGCAGGTAACAGCGGCGCTTTGATGGCTACGTCACGGTTTGTTCTTAAGATGCTGCCGAACATCGATCGTCCGGCTATGATCACTGCGATTCCCTCCATCGCGGGACAGACCTACGTGCTCGATCTTGGCGCCAATGTGGATTGCACCGCCGAGCATCTTTTTCAATTCGCCGTCATGGGCGGCGAGCAGGTTTCGGCGGTGGCGGAGATCAGTAATCCTCGTATCGGCCTATTGAATATCGGAGAGGAAGAGATCAAGGGAAATGAACAGGTCAAGGGCGCACATGAGCTGCTCTCCAACAGCTCCCTGAACTATGTGGGTTACGTCGAGGGCGACGATATCTACAAGGGCGGCACAGATGTCATCGTCAGCGACGGCTTCGTCGGTAACATCGCGCTCAAAAGCAGTGAAGGTGTTGCCAAGATGATCAGTCACTTCATGAAGCAGGAATTTAAAAAGAATCCGATCACCATGCTTGCTGGTCTGGTAACGCTGCCGGTTTTGCGTTCGCTGCGTCGGCGCATCGATCCCCGTCGCTACAATGGCGCAAGTCTGCTGGGAATACGCGGCATTGTCATCAAGAGCCATGGCAGTGCTGACAAACTGGCCTTCGTGAATGCGATTTCGATCGCCAAAAAAGAGGTTCTGGCCGACGTGCCAAGCCGTATCGCTGAGCAGGTAAAGGCGCACCTGAATAAAAGGGAAATTGCGTGATCTATTCCAAGATTACCGGTACGGGCGGATATCTTCCCGAAAAAATCGTTACAAACAAGGATCTGGAAAAGATTGTCGATACCAACGACCAGTGGATCGTGGAGCGTACCGGTATCAAGCAACGTCATATCGCGGCGGATGATGAGTATACCTGCGACCTGGCCGAGAAAGCGGCACGTAACGCCCTGGAGATGGCCGGGCTAAAACCGCAGGATATCGACTTGGTGGTGGTGGCCACCACCACGGCTGACCAGGTCTTTCCCAGCACCGCCTGTCTGCTGCAGGCCCGGCTGGGTATCCACGGTCCGGCGGCGTTCGACGTGCAGGCAGTCTGCACCGGTTTCATCTACGCGCTCAGCGTCGCCGACAAGTTCATCAAGACCGGGGCGGCAAACAAGGCACTGGTGGTCGGTGCCGAAACCTTCTCCCGCATCATTGACTGGACAGACCGTAACACCTGTGTCCTCTTCGGCGATGGCGCCGGCGCCATGGTGATCGAGGCCAGTGCCGATGCGGGCATCATCTCGACCCATCTGCATGCCGACGGAGCCTTCGAACAGATGCTGCGGGTACCGAGTGGCATTTCACGCGGTTATGATCAGTTACAGCAGGGCATCGCCTACGTCGAGATGCGTGGCAATGAAGTATTCAAGATGGCGGTCACCACACTCGGCCGTATTGTCGACGAGACCCTGGCCGCCAACGGCATGAAGAAGTCCGATGTGGACTGGCTGATTCCCCATCAAGCGAATATCCGCATAATCAATGCGATGGCGAAAAAGTTGCGTACTCCCATGGAACGCGTGGTGGTGACGGTCGATAATCATGGCAACACATCTGCCGCTTCCGTGCCGCTTGCACTTGACGTGGCGGTTAGGGACGGGCGCATCCAGCACGGCGAGACACTGCTGATGGAGGCCTTCGGCGGAGGTTTCACCTGGGGTTCGATACTGGCAAAATTCTAACATCCGAGAGCGCGAGAACTAAGAATAAAAGTTGTTCGACATGAGTGATTCCAATTTCAGCATTGTTTTTCCGGGGCAGGGCTCCCAATCCGTCGGTAT
>JASFJY010000062.1:0-10207 GCA_050119415.1 Chromatiales bacterium
CATCGTACTGGTCGACGACGTGCTGCATACCGGCCGCACCATTCGTGCCGCGTTGAATGAGATCTTCGACTACGGTCGTCCCGCCTCGATCATCCTCGCCACCCTGGTCGACAGGCCGGGCCGCGAATTGCCAATACAGCCCGATATTGTCGGCCTCCACCCGGAGTTGGACGCCGACCAGCACATCACCCTGATTGGCCCCGACCCTCTCGATCTGGTGCTTGGCGACAAGAAAAACCGCGGTTCCCGAATTCGCGACCTAAGGAAGTAAGCCATGAGCCAGAGTAACGCCGAACTTCAGCTCGACGAGGAGGGGAGGCTGCTCCACTTCCTCACTGTCGACGGCCTCGGCCAGGAGATACTGACCGAGATCCTCGACACCGCCGAGGGTTTCACCGGCGTCTCCGAGCGGACCATCAAGAAGGTGCCCCTGTGCCGCGGCAAAGTGGTGGCCAATATCTTCTTCGAGACCAGCACCCGTACCCGCACCACCTTCGAACTGGCGGCCAAGCGGCTCTCGGCCGACGTACTCAATCTCAATATCAGCACCTCCGCCACTTCCAAGGGGGAGACCCTGCTCGACACCTTGCGCAACCTCGAGGCGATGCACGTGGACATGTTCATTGCACGCCACGCCAGCAGCGGTGCCGCCCACTTCATCGCCCAGCACGCCGACCCGGGAGTCGGCGTGATCAACGCCGGCGACGGCCGCCACGCTCACCCGACCCAGGCAATGCTGGATATGTTCACCATCCGCCGCCACAAGGGGGATTTCGTCGGCCTGCGGGTCGCCATCGTCGGCGACATTCTGCACTCGCGGGTGGCGCGCTCGCAGATCCTGGCCCTCAACACCCTGGGTGTGTCGGAGGTCCGGGTGGTGGCGCCGCGCACCCTACTCCCCGCGGACGCCCGCAGCCTTGGCGTACACGTCTACCACGATATGAACGAGGGTATCCGCGATGTGGATGTAATCATCATGCTGCGGCTACAGAAGGAACGCATGCAGGGGGCCCTGTTGCCCTCCGAACACGAGTACTTCAGTCTCTTCGGTCTCACCGAGCGTCGCCTGGCGCTAGCCGACTCGCAAGCCATCGTGATGCACCCCGGCCCGATCAATCGCGGAGTGGAGATGGACTCCCAGGTCGCCGACGGCTCAAAATCGGTGATCCTGCAACAAGTCAGCTACGGCATCGCCATCCGCATGGCGGTTATATCCATGGTCATCGGCACCCAGAACCTCCGTACCCAGGAGGTGACAGCATGAAAAAAAAGAAGAAAAACATCAGTATCCAGGGTGGCCGGATAGTCGATCCGGCCAACAACCTCGACCAGGTCACCGACCTGCACATCGCCGGCGGCAAGATCCTCGCCGTCGGCGAGGCACCTCCGGACTTCGAACCGAGCCTGCGCATCGACGCCAACGACAAGGTGGTCTGTCCTGGGCTGATCGACCTCTGTGCCAACCTGCGCGAACCCGGCGCTGAACACAAGGCGACCATCGCCAGCGAGACAGCCGCCGCCGCCAGTGGTGGAATCACCACGCTCAGCTGCCCTCCCGACACCTATCCGGTGATCGACACCCCGGCAGTCACCGGCCAGATCCGTCACAAAGCGCGTAAGGCGGGCTTCTGCCGCCTGCTGCCGCAGGGGGCCCTGAGCCAATCTCTCAACGGCGAACATCTGAGCGAGATGGCTGCGCTGAAAGCGGCCGGCTGTATCGCGGTCAGCAACGCCTATGTGCCGCTGGCCAGCACCTTGGTGCAGCGCCGCGCCATGGAATACGCAACCACCTTCGGCCTGCTCACCATCATCCGTCCGGAGGACAGTGCGCTCAGCAACAAGGGCTGTGCCCACGAGGGTAAGGTATCCAACCGCTTGGGTCTGCCGGGCATTCCGGAGGCGGCGGAGACGGTCGCGGTGGCCCGTGATCTGGCGCTGGCCGAAACGACCGGCGCTGTGATCCACTTCCACGCCCTATCCAGCGCCAGCGCCGCACGCACCATGGCCTGGGCCAAACGCGAAGGCCGTCGGGTCAGCGCCGATGTGGCGATCCACCAGCTCCACCTGAGCGAAACTGACCTTGAGGGCTTCGACAGCCTCTACCACGTGCGTCCACCACTGCGGACCGACAGTGACCGGAACGGTCTGCGAGAGGCGGTGGCGAAGAACATCATCGAGGCGATTACCTCCGACCACCAACCCCATGAAGCGGACGCCAAGGACTCCCCCTTCCCCGACACCGAACCGGGCATCTCCGGACTGGAGACGCTGCTGCCGCTGACCATCAAACTGGTGGAACAGGGAGTGATGGATCTCAGCAGCGCCATTGCCCGGCTCACTTGCGGCCCCGCCCGCATCCTCGGACTGCCCCTGGGCACCCTGACGCCTGGCCAGGCGGCGGACGTCTGCATCTACGACCCGCATGATCATTGGTTCGTGGAGGCCGACAAACTCCTCAGCAGCGGCAAGAACACCCCCTTCCAGGGTTGGGAGATGCCCTGCCGGGTCACCCATACCCTGCTCAAGGGCCGTCTGGTCTACAACCTGAATCCGCTTGAATCAGAAGCATGAACAATAAATCCCATCGCAACACCCTCTTCCTCGAAGAGGCGGATATCCTCTCCCACCAGGCCTATGAGGGCGATCAGTTTATCCTGCGCCTGCTGGCACCCCACTGCGCCCTCAAGGCAGAACCTGGCAGCTTTGTCCACCTCACCTGCGACCCCCAACTGCCGATGCGACGGCCGATCTCGATCATGCGCGTATCCGCCGAGGAGGGTTGGCTCGAGCTGCTCTATAAGCGGGTGGGGCGTGGCACCAGGTTGCTGGCGCAACGCAGGGTGGGGGAGAAGATCAGCCTGCTGGGGCCGATCGGTAAACCTTTTCAGCCTTCGCCGGAATGTCAACGGCCGTTACTGATAGGCGGCGGCGTAGGCATGCCGCCGATGATCTTTCTGGCCGAAGCCTTGCGTGTCGACAGTGAGCGACAACCGATGGTGATCCTCGGCTCCGAGGTCCCCTTCCCCTTCAAGCCGACGCCGTCGAAGATCCTGGTGCCGGGCATTCCGGAGGGGGTGCTCGCCTGCATGCCCCTACTGGACGACTGGGGCATCCCCAGCCGTCTGGCCAGTCAGCAGGGCTACGCTGGCTGTTTTGAGGGCTATGTCACCGACCTGGCAAGATACTGGCTCGATGGACTTGGGCGGGAGGTCAGCAAGACGGTGGAGATCTTCTCCTGCGGCCCCCATCCCATGCTACAGGCCGTCGCCAATCTGGCGGCCGAGTACGACCTGCCCTGCCAGGTCTCTCTCGAAGAGTTCATGGCCTGTGGCGTGGGCGGCTGCGCCGGCTGCACGGTGGAGGTGCAGACCGGTGAGGGTCCTGCCATGAAGCGGGTCTGTGTCGACGGGCCGGTGTTCGATGCGCGGGCGGTTTTTGAGTCTTGAGTGTGCGCCACTGATACCCCCCTTACCCTGCCCCTCTTCCACCGGCAAAGGGACAGGCTAAGGGGAGATAACATAAACGCGCGCGAAGTGAACGCACTCTCGCACCGAAGTCACATCCGCCACCCCTTGCTGCGGGCCTTGTTGGTCCAGACCCAGACATAGAGCGCACCGCTGGATACGGTACTCAGGCCAGTGGCCCAGATCAACAGCTGCAGCAGCAGCTGCGGCAAAGGCAGCGGCCCGGCATTGGTCACTACCAGCAACACCAGTACGATCTGCAGCAGGGTATTGAGTTTGCTGATCAGGGTCGGATCGGCATCCACCTCCTCGACGCTATAGTGGTAGTAGAGAGCTCCACCCATGATGGTGAGGTCGCGAAAGATGACCAGGATCACCAGCCAGATCGGAATCAGCCCCAGGCCGCCGAGGACCAGAAATGAAGTCATCAACAACGCCTTGTCCGCCAGTGGATCGAGCAAACCGTCCACTCCGTCGGAGAAACCGGCCACAGCGAACAATACCAAGGCGTAGGTGAACTCCTGCTCGAACAGCAACCAGACAATAGGCAGGGTGAGCAGAATCCGCAGGAAACTGATCAGATTGGGGATGTCGCGCGCCTTCATCTCAATCGGTAGTCGAGACTCTCGCCCTCCAACTCTTGAGGCGCACTGCCACCCTCGACAGCCACCGGGGCCTGCATGACCACCGGCTCAAGCACCGCACCCAGCTGTATTCCCCGCTCCAGTACCTCGCGCCCCCCCTGGATGCGGACCAGGAAGCTCACCGTTTCGGGCTCTGCGGTCAGCAGGTCGAGCTGTTCGATCATAGCCAAGGACTGGAGATAGTCCCGCACCAGCACATAGTTATCCAGCCTCGTCAGACCATGGATGCGAATACGCAGGGTGGTGCTCCCATCGCTCACCTGATGCGGCGCATAGCGCAGAGCCAAGGCATCGGCGGCCTGCTGCAGTCCCTCCGCCGCCAGTGCATTTTTGCTGACGGCGCGAGTCTGCCAGCGATTGATCCTATCAGGCAGATAGAGGGACCATTCGCCCTGCCACGCGCTACCCTGACTGCGCAGCCTGCCCACCAGTATGACATCGGGGAGATAGCGCTGGGAGGCACGCCGGATATCGCTCTCAAAGCCCCCCCAGAGATCACTCACCGGCAGGGCGCTACGATCTTCTATATCCATCAGAGGCAGCAACACCGGCAGCCCCCGGTCATAGGCCACGCGCTGGAGGACCGCCTTGAGCTGGGTCTGCCGCTCCAGGGAGACCTGGCTGCGCGACGCACCCTGCTCCTCGCCCAACCAGATCAGGATCGACGGGCGCGTCACGCCCCACACCGGCACCCCGCTCTGTCGCAACAGACGGTTCACCGACCTTTCGTCGAAACGCACCCACAACAGGCGATCGCCTTTGTCGACTTGTCTTGTCGCGTCATCCGCCTCCAACATGCGGTATCGATACTGCTGGACAATGCCGGATGCCCGCGCAAGCAGCCTGTCGATATCGGGACTCGACAGCAGTCCGCGATCACCGCTGACCTTCACCAGCACCTGAGCGAATGCGTCGCGGATGCCCTTGGCCCGCGCTTCGCTGCCCTGTCCCACCACCGGGGACTCCGCCTCATAGAGGTTGTTCACCGTCTCGGCCTGGGCGAGCGATACCAGCATCAGGGTGGCGATCAGCCACCATCGAAGAATATGAATCATAAGGTTAGGGACCATAAACTGGGCTTTTTCCACACATTGAGACCTGACAATCTGATAATTTGTGTCAGTAACGGGACATCTTAACGCGCCGACTGACATGATGAAAATCTTACCCCACGAACTGGCGCCTGGTTCACCAGAGCCGATCCTTAGGGCGCGCGCCGCCATCGGACGCACTTCCCGCGTTTCTTCTGTTAGAATTTCGATCTTCCCAGTCCAAACCGGAGTACCCTTTCCGTGGAGCAAGATTCCAAAGCCAGTCAGCCCCCTTCGCTCAGTTATCGCGACGCCGGGGTCGACATCGATGCGGGCAACGCCCTGATCGAGCGCATCAAACCGGTCGTCAAACAGACCTTTCGACCCGGCGTGCTGACCGGTCTCGGCGGTTTCGGCGCCCTCTTCGAACTACCGCTGGATCGCTATCGTGAACCGGTGCTGGTCTCGGGCACCGACGGTGTGGGCACCAAGCTGAAACTGGCGCTGGAGATGGAGAAACACGACACCATCGGCATCGACCTGGTCGCCATGTGCGCCAACGACATCGTGGTGGCGGGCGCCGAGCCCCTGTTCTTTCTCGACTACTATGCCACCGGCCATCTCGAGGTGGAGGTGGCCAGCGAGGTGATCAAAGGTATCGCCACCGGCTGCCAACTGGCGGGTGCCGCATTGACCGGCGGCGAGACCGCGGAGATGCCCGGCATGTACGGCGCCGGCGATTACGACCTGGCCGGTTTCTGCGTCGGCATCGCCGAGAAGAGCCGGCTGATCCAGCCACAGCGGGTGGCGGCTGGAGACATTTTGCTCGGCCTGGCCTCTTCCGGTCCTCACTCCAACGGTTACTCGCTGATCCGCAAGATCCTCGAGGTCAGCGGCGCCGACCTCGCCCAACCACTCGGCGACACCACCCTGGGAGAGGCGCTGCTGGCGCCAACCCGCATCTATGTCAAGGCGCTGCTGGCGCTGATGGCCTCGGTCGAGATCCATGCCCTGGCCCACATCACCGGCGGCGGCCTGCCGGAAAACCTGCCGCGGGTGTTGCCGCAAGGCTGCAAGGCAGTGATCGACAGCGACAGCTGGCAGCTGCCGGAACTCTTCCGCTGGCTGCAGCAGCAGGGTGGCGTAGCCAACAGCGAGCTGCTGCGTACCTTCAACTGCGGCGTGGGCATGGTGGTCTGTGTGGCGGAGACGGATGCCGAGCGGGCCCTGCAACTCCTACGGGAAGCCGGCGAAACAGCCTGGCGCCTCGGCCGTATCGAAGCGAGCGGCGCCATGGATGCTGCACGGGTTGAAATCAGCGGGTCCCTGGCATGAATACGTCGCGGTTGCCGGTCGTCGTCCTGATCTCGGGCAGTGGCACCAATCTGCAAGCGATCATCGAACGGGCCGCCGCGGACCTGCCGATCGAGATCCGCGCAGTGATCAGCAACCGCCCCGGCGTCTATGGCCTGCAGCGGGCGATGGCTGCGGGTATCGAGACCCGGGTGCTCGAACACACCGCCTTCGCCGACCGGGAGAGCTACGACCGCAGTCTCATCGAGCTTATCGACAACTTCGATCCCGGTTTGGTGGTACTGGCCGGTTTCATGCGCATTCTCACGCCCACCTTCGTCAATCACTACGCCGGTCGACTGTTCAATATCCACCCCTCCCTATTGCCAAAATACCGGGGCCTGCACACCCACCAGCGGGCGCTCGACACCGGCGACAGGCTATCTGGCGCGACCATCCACTTCGTCACTGAAGAGCTGGACGGCGGCCCGCTGATCGTGCAGGCTCAGGTGGCGATAATGCCGGATGACGATGCCGACCGACTTGCCACCCGGGTGCTGGAGGTGGAACATCAGATCTATCCGCTGGCGATCCGCTGGTTTGCCGAGCGGCGACTCAAGCTGGGCGAGGACGGTCATGTCAATCTGGATGACAAACAACTGCCGGGACCCGTGGTCTTCACTCCCGACGAACCTATCGGATAGCAGGCGCTTGAATCCCGCAAGAAGCTATCGCATCCCGCGCCTGCTGCTTGGACTGCTCCTGTGCGCCGCCGCCACGACGCTAACGGCGTCCACCTTCTTCAAACCCTTTACCGCCTCGTTCAGCGTCTGGCGTGGAGCCCTTCCATTGGGCAAGCTGGAACTGAATTTCAGTCTTGACGAAGGCGAAACCTACAGCTACCACGCCCATACCCGGCCGGGATTTCTGGCCGGTTTGTTCAGCGGTGATGAGATCATCGAGGAGAGTCGCGGCCATCTCGGCGAAAAGCGTGTGCTGCCGGTCAACTACAGCTATCACGAAACCGACAACAGTGAAGACAATGCAGAGGTCAGTTTCGACTGGCCGGCAAAGAAAGTCTACACCTCCAGTGGCGGCATCACCTGGGCCCAGGATATCGTTGCGGGCATCCAGGACCGGCTGAGTCAGCAGTTGATGTTGCGACTGGAGCTGGCTCGAGGAGAGCACGACCTTTCCTATCGGGTCGCCGACGGCGGCAAGCTCAAGCACTACCGTTTCCAGGTGGTCGGCGAAGAGCAGGTCCAGACACCCTATGGTCGACTGCACTGCCTGAAGGTGCGGCGGAGCAAGGAAGAACGCCCCCCCGACTACACCATCTGGTTTGCGCCGCAGCTCGATTATCTGCCGGTTCGTATCGAGCGAGATCAGGGCAGTGGCCGCTATCGCATGGTGCTGGAGGAGTTGGAAGGATTTTGACGGGATTTAAATCCAGCGGTGTGGCTTAACATCTTCTCATCCCGATACTCTCCCTGTAGGAGCCCGCTCCCGCGGGCGATAAGCTCATTCGATTCCCTATCGCCCAGGGGACTGGGCTCCTACACAGGAACGACGCTACCGCCCATCCCCGCAACGCAAAAAGCGATTCATCACCCGCTTGAAGAATCCTCCCGGTGAAACGGTGATCTGGGCATTGTCGATGTTGATCTCGTCCAGTTCGTAGCTGGTGACCTCGACCCCCGCTTCCCGGTACATCTCGTTCGAGAGTCTCAGATCATCGGCCCAGCGCGAGAGAAAATCTTCGCTGGGCGTAATATAAACCACCCGCTTGAACTCCTCCTGGATCAGCTTGGAGGCGCAGCGCGGACAGGGTGGATGGGTCACATAGACGGTGCAGCCGGAGAGATCCCGCTTGGCGAAGATCATGGCGTTCTCCTCTGCGTGGATGGTCAGGTTGAGCTTGACCTCACGATTGTCAAGCCGCTCCTGTCTGTCCTCCACGCCAGTGGCGAAACCGTTGTAACCCAAAGAGACGATGCGATTGCCGTCGGTGATGACGGCACCCACCTGGGAGGACGGATCCTTGCTCCAGGCCGAGATATGCGCGGCCAGCCCGAGAAAGCGGGTATCCCACTTCATCAGGCTTGGCTTTTACTCTGCTCCGCCTTGGCGAAGGCCTTTTCCATCAACTGCTTGAGCTCGCCGCTCTGGTGCAGTTCGAGGGTGATATCACAGCCGCCCACCAGTTCACCGTCGATATAGACCTGGGGAAAGGTCGGCCAATCGGCATAGCGGGGAAGATTTTCGAAGATCTCCGCATCGGCCAGCACATTGACATAGGCAAAGGGCACCCCGCAATCCTGCAGCGCCGCCGCCGCGCGGGAAGAGAAACCGCACATGGGAAACTGGGGTGTGCCTTTCATGTAGATGACAACCGGATTGCCCTCTACCTGCTCTTTGATTCGTTCTAATACATCCATCCCGCATACCTCTATTTATTTGTTTGTGGCCAATCTCAATTGGGGACGATTCCCACGGAATACAAACATGGCGTGAATGGGGGAAATTCCAAGCTCATGCCCCCAATGTACAAAGTCTAACCGATCCAAGCTGAACCTGCCCTCGCACCGGCCCGCGTCACTCCCGCTTTTGCGCCAGCGCCTGCTGTTCCCGGCAATAGGCCATCGACTGCATATTCGCCGCGACCGGCTCCACCCCTTGTTCCACCAACTGGCGGGTCATCGACTGACGGCAGGCTTGGTAGTTGAACATCGGCACTTCGATCTGCCTGGAGCACCCTGACGACAGCAGGAGCCCCGTCAGCAGCAAGATTAAAACGATGAATGCGTGATCCCTCATGCCCTTGCAAGCCCTCAAGCCGACGCCAGACCGGCAGCCGCCAATTGCCGCTGCAGCCAGAATTCGAACACGGCGATGTGCCACAGCTTGCTGCCGCGGATGCGGGTGTGGTGCATCTCCGGCGCGGCCATCAGCATGTCGATATAGTCCTGGCGAAAGATGCCCCGCTCGCGGGCGGCGCGGCTGTCGAGAATATCACGCATGAATTCCAGAAACTCGCCGCGCACATATTTCAGCGCCGGCATCGGGAAGTAGCCCTTCGGCCGGTCGATCACGCTGTCCGGCAGCAGGCCGCGCGCCATCGCTCTGAGCGGGTACTTACCGCCCTCGCGCAGCTTCAGTTCCGGCGGGCAGCGGGCGGCCAGCTCCACCAGTTGGTGATCGAGGAAGGGGACCCTCGCCTCCAGCCCCCAGGCCATGGTCATGTTGTCGACCCTTTTCACCGGGTCATCGACAATCAGCATAGTCTGATCGGTTCTCAGCACCGCATCGATCAGGCTGTCGGCCTGCGGTTCGGCCAGCCGCTCGGCGATCAGTTCGCGGGTGTAGTCAGGGCCACCGTAGTCGGCGCTCACCATGCGCAGGTACTCCTCGTGGTCCCGATCGAAGTAGTGACGGGCAAAGCGCTCCACCGGCTCGCCTTCGCGCTCCTGCATAATGCGCGGGTACCAGAAGTAGCCGCCGAAGACCTCGTCGGCCCCCTGCCCCGACTGCACCACCTTAATCTGCTTGGAGACCTGTTCGCCAAGCAGAAAGAAGGCCACCGCATCCTGACCGAACATGGGCTCGGACATCTTGTCCACCGCCTCCGGCAGACGCTTGAGCACCTCCCCGTTGGGTACCAGGAACTTGTGGTGGCGGGTACCGTACATGGCCGCCACCGGATCGGAGTATTCGAATTCGCTGCCCTTCTCCTCCGGTTGATCCTCGAAACCGACCGAGAAGGTGTGCAGGTCGG
>JASFJY010000063.1:0-10204 GCA_050119415.1 Chromatiales bacterium
TTATGGTGCGAAAACGGCCGATGTCAACAGATCTGCTCAATATCAACCGCCTCACACCTGGCGAACTCTTTCTGCAACCCGACCGGCTTGAACCCTGTGTACTGGTAATATTCGGCGCGGCGGGCGATCTGACCCGTCGCAAGCTGCTACCGGCGCTCTACAACCTGACCCGCGAGGGGGCACTGGACGAGCGTTTCGCAGTGGTCGGCTTCAGCCGGTCATCACAGACGGATGAGACCTTTCGCGAGCAGCTGCGGCAGTCGGTCGCCCAGCATTCGCGCAGCCAGCCCCTCGACGACGCGGTATGGCGGGCCTTCAGCCGCCGCATTCGCTATGTGGAAGGCAGCTTTGAAGATCCGGAGGGTTATACGACCCTTCGCCAACGGCTCGAACAGCTGGAGGCCGAGATCGGTAGCGAGGGCAAGCGGCTTTTCTATTTCGCCACTCCTCCTTCGGCGGCGCCGATTATCCTGCACCGCTTGCATGAGACCGGACTGCTGGGCGAAAACGGCACAGGCCCGTCCTGGACCCGGGTGATCATGGAGAAGCCCTACGGCCAGGATCTGGAGTCGGCCAGTGATCTCAACCGCATGGTCTCCGAAGTGCTGCAGGAGAATCAGGTCTACCGCATCGACCACTATTTGGGCAAGGAGACGGTGCAGAATATCCTGGTGGCGCGGCTCGGCAACACCATCTTCGAACCTTTATGGAACCGTAAATATATCGACCATATCCAGATTACCGCCGCCGAATCCATCGGCGTCGAGGGGCGTGGCCGTTTCTATGATCAGACCGGGGTGCTGCGTGACATGGTGCAGAGCCATTTGCTGCAGGTGCTCGCCCTCTGCGCCATGGAACCACCGGTCTCCTTCGTCGCCGACGACATACGTGACAAACGGGTCGAAGTGCTGCGCTCTCTGCGCGCCTTCACCGAGGCGGAGGTCTTCAATCATGTCATCTTCGGCCAATACCGCGGCTATCGCGACGAGGAGAGCGTGGCTCCCCATTCGCGCACGCCCACTTACGCGGCGATGAAGTGCTATATCGACAATTGGCGCTGGCAGGGGGTACCCTTTTTTCTGCGGGTCGGCAAGCAGCTGTCGAAACGGCTGACCGAAATCTCCGTGGTGTTTCGTCCCGTACCCCTCTGTTTGTTCGGGCGCGATGATGTTTGTCAGAACCTGCAACCCAATGTGCTCACTATCCGCATTCAGCCGGATGCGGGCATGGCCTTGAAAATCGCCAGCAAGAAACCGGGTGACGAGATGGATGTGGGGAGTGTCGAGATGGATTTCAGCTATTCGGAGGCCTATGTCCATCCCATCAAGGACGCCTACGAGCGGTTGCTGCTGGATGCCGTGAAGGGGGATGCGACCCTTTTTGCGCGCCGTGACGAGGTGGAGTTTGCCTGGCGATTTGTCACGCCCATCCTACAGGCCTGGGAGCGGACTTCGAAACGACAACCGCTGTTTTATGCCGAAGGCGGCGAGGGACCGCTGGAGGCGGAGTCGCTCATGGATCACTACAACCGACAGTGGCAGGAGATTAATGCATGACGGGGATGCGTAAGATAGTAGAGTCGACGGCGTTCGCAAGCGCGGTGGCCGACTGGATCCGGCAGAAGATTGAAGAGGTGCTACAGCAGGCAGAGCGGTGTCATTTGATGCTGGCGGGCGGCGGCACGCCACTACCGGTCTACCAGCGTTTGGCGGCGCAGGCCGAGCTGCCCTGGCAACGCATCGTGATCTACTTCGGCGACGAGCGCTGCGTACCGCCGCTGACTTCGGAGAACAACGCTTACATGGCTATCTCCACACTCTTCCCGAAAGGTGTGCCCCAGGGCGTCACCGTGCATCGCATGTGCGGCGAGGATCCGCCCGATCAAGCGGCCGAGGCCTACGAGTCACTGCTGCCACCGCGCATCGACATCCTGCTGCTGGGCTTGGGGGATGACGGCCATACCGCCTCCCTCTTCCCCGGTTCTGTCGCTATGGACGAGGAGCGGAGGCGGGTGATGCCGGTGATCGGCAACAAGGTCCCGCTGCAGCGACTCACCATCACACCGCCGGTGATCCAAGAGGCCCGTCATGTACTGGTCATGGCCCAGGGCGAGGAGAAGGCCGAGGCCGTGCGCTGGGCGCTGATCGAGGGCTGCGTGCCGGCCTCACTGGTAGCCGACCGGGATTGGTTGCTGGATCGTCAGGCCGCCCGTTCCCTGCTGCATCGAGAATCCGCCGCGGGAGCCTCCTGATGAGCGCCATGCAAGAGTCGTTTCATATCGGCCTGATTGGTCTCGGCGTGATGGGCAGCAATCTGGCTCTGAATATGGAGGAGCAGGGTTTTGCCGTGGCGGTCTGGAACCGGGAAGGGGCCAAGATCGACGCCTTCCTCAGTGAACATGCCGGCAAGTCCTTCGCTGGCGATAGCGATCTGGCCGCCTTCGTGAAGCTGCTGAGGAGACCCAGACGCATCCTCTTGATGATCAAGGCGGGTGAGCCAGTCGATCAGATGATCGAGCGCTTGCTGCCGCTGCTGGAGCCCGGCGACATCCTCATGGACGGCGGCAACTCTTGGTTCGAGGATAGCCGGCGACGCGAACGGTATCTACGGGAACAGGGGCTGCATTTCGTCGGTGTCGGCATCTCGGGGGGCGAGGAGGGGGCCAGACACGGCCCATCAATGATGCCGGGCGGTTCCGACACCGCCTATGCCGAGGTGCGCTCGATATTCGAGGCGATCACCGCACAGACCGAGGCGGGGGCCTGCGTCACCCATGTGGGCCCCGACGGCGCCGGCCATTTCGTCAAGATGGTCCACAACGGCATCGAGTATGCCGACATGCAGCTGCTGGCGGAGGTCTACGACCTGATGTGCCGGGGGCTGGGATTGGCGGAGCCGGCGATGGCGGAGATTTTCGCGCAGTGGAACCAGGGGCCGATGGAGTCGTTTCTGGTCGAGCTGACCGCTCAGGTACTGAAAAAGGTGGATGAGGAGACCGGCAATCCCCTGGTCAGCCTGATCATGGACCGGGCGGGACAGAAGGGCACCGGCCGCTGGACGGTGCAGGCGGCCCTGGAGCAGGGAGTGGCGGTACCGGGTATTGCCGCCGCGGTGGACGCCCGCGTTCTCTCCGCTGCAAAGCTTGAGCGCCAGGCCGCAGAAAGCCACTTGCAGGGGCCGGCTACCGTGCCCGTGGAGGATCCCCAGTCGCTGCTGGCCGATTTGCACGGGGCCCTCTACGCCTCCCGCATCACCGCCTATGCCCAGGGATTCGATCTGATCCACAATGCCTCACAGCAATATCATTGGTCGGTGGACCTGGCCGAGACGGCACGCATCTGGAAAGGGGGCTGCATCATCCGGGCGCGTCTGCTCGATCCGATCCGTAGCGCCTTCTCCCTGTCGCCGCCGCCGGCCAATCTCATGCTCGACCCGGAGCTCGGTGGCCAGCTGCAGGCACTGCAGGGGGCCTGGCGCCGGGTGGTGAGCTTTGCCGTTCATGCCGGCATTCCGCTGCCTGTGATGGGCGCCTGTCTTAACTATTTCGACAGCTATCGCACTGGCCGCCTGCCGCAGAACCTGATCCAGGCCCAGCGCGACGCCTTCGGCGCCCATACCTACGAGCGGCTCGATCACCCGGAGTGGGGCTTCGTGCATACCGATTGGTGAGCGGTTAGCCCGAATAATTCCTCAAGGAACGGGATGATCGTGCCGGGAGCGTCGTTCAGTTGAGACGGATCGAGCCGTCTGGCTGGTATTGGATCACGTCGAACGCGCCAACTAACGGTTGTGTTTCGACACTAACGTTAAGCCTGTACAGGAAGGTATCGCCGACACTGAGATGACGTGGCGGGCTCTCCTCGTCGGTGAAGATAAGCCAGCCCCGGCGCCAGTCGCCACCCACTTGGCAGTTCCTGCCATCCCGGCTGGGGCAGACCGTGACCGCCGCTTCGAGTCGAATCGCCTGCTGTCGTGCGTACTCCAGATGCGAAGCCAGTGAGAGTTCCCGCAACAGATGCACTGGCCCCCGGTCATTCAACAGGTTATAGAGTGGCAGGCTAAACAGATAGGCAGACAGCGCGATGGCTATGCTGGACAATGTCCCGAGCAGGGTGAAGCCCGGCTGTTTGCGGATTCGTCGTTGTGGGTTTCGTTTGTCCAAGAGTTGCTGCATTTCACTACGTCCATAACTCCCTTACCCGGTTATCGGGCTCTTTCCGGCGATGCTGTAGCGACTGTCGGAACCTCATTCCGACACTGTCTCTGTCGGTGTCAGGGCAGTGAACCAGCTCACAATTCCCTTAACCAGAATGTTTCACCCGCTTTCCAGAATTGAACGGCCAGGCATGAGCGCCAAGGTTGACGCGTGCGGTGCGAACATGTTTTATACCCACGCTTGGAAATGAGGGTTCTATCAGACCATGACGCTAGAAGAGTTCAGAGATTTGATCGCCATCGGCGGCGAATGGGGTTGGGTGGTCCAGGTCTTCCTGGTGGTGTTCAGTGTGTTGCTGCTCAACCATCTGCTGCGGCGTATGCTGGAGCGCCTGCATAAACGCCTGAGTCGTACCAAAACGCCCTGGGATGACGCCCTGATCGACGCTGCCCGCCGCCCCCTCGCCTGGGGCGTCTGGATCGTCGGGCTCACATTTGCGGTGGAGATCGTGCGTGATGTCTCCAATCTGGCCATATTCGACTTTGTGGGCCCCCTACGTGATGTCGGCGTGGTAGCCTCTCTCGCCTGGTTCATGATCCGTTTCATCTCCCGGGCGGAACGAAATCTGGTGGCTGCGCGGAGCGAAGGGGGTAAACAGTACGACCGCACCACTATGGACGCCATCGCCAAGCTGCTGCGGGCCTCGGTGGTGATCACGGCGGCGCTGGTGACCATGCAGACCCTCGGCTTCAGCATTTCCGGCGTGCTTGCTTTTGGCGGTATCGGCGGTATCGCCGTCGGCTTCGCCGCCAAGGATCTGCTGGCCAACTTCTTCGGCGGTTTGATGATCTATCTAGACCGTCCGTTCGCGGTCGGCGATTGGATACGCTCGCCCGACCGGAATATCGAGGGCACGGTGGAGAAGATCGGCTGGCGGCTTACCTGTATCCGCACCTTCGACAAGCGCCCGCTCTATATACCCAACAACATCTTCACCACCATCGCGCTGGAAAACCCCTCGCGCATGAGTCATCGGCGTATTTACGAGACCATCGGCATCCGTTACGACGACGCCGCCCACATGGGGGCTATCGTCGATGACGTCAAGCGCATGTTGAAAGAGCACCCGGAGATCGACGACAGCCAGACCCTGATCGTCAACTTCAACAGCTTCGCTCCCTCGTCCCTCGACTTCTTCGTCTATACCTTCACCCATACCACCAACTGGGTGCGTTATCACGAGATCAAACATGAGGTGTTGCTGAAGATCTATGACATCATCACCGCACACGGCGCAGAGGTGGCCTTCCCCACGTCAACGGTGCATCTGCCTGAAGCGGTCAAGCCCGCCTTCGCGCAGCCACTCACGCCGGTGGATGAGACATCCTGAGGTTGTCATAAATCTTCAATATATTGCTGCTAGTTTCGGTCTCGATTTCGAGGCCGGGTGAAACTCCCGGATCAACCTACACCGGTCCTCTCCCGATGGGAGAGGGGGGGTGTCTATTGAAAAGCCTGATGTCGGGTTAGGCGGCCCTAATTCGACCTACATCCGCGACCTCTTTTCCCGGTCTTTTAGAAAGAGTATCTGGCGCCGAGAGAGAAGGTTTCGTAGTCGTCGGCACCCAGGTCGATCTCGAACCCGGCTGACAGGTTGGGCAGGAAGAAGTAGTCGCCGCCGAGGGTGAAGTAGGTGTCGTCATCCTCGATATCGATATAATTCAAATTGGCGCGTATCTCGATCTCGGGCAGGATCATGGCCCGCACACCGGTGCTGATTTCGAAACCGCTATCGTCATAGTTAAAGCGGGGCACATCGACCTCTGTGTTCACATAAGAGAGAGATACATTGAGATCCCAGTTGGGGTTCAGAGCAGCAATATACCCTGCGCCAAGTTTGAAAACGTCTAAGTCGGCATCGTAGTTATCGAGGTCCACGGTATCGTACTCAGCGAAGCCGTAGACGCTGCGGGTAAACCGATATGAGCCGTCGAAGCGAAAGCCGTCTCCATCCAGATTACCGAGTTCCGCGTCCACCAGGTAGCGGGCTTCAATAAAGTCGTAGTTGGGGCTGCCGGCCATCAGAGAGGAGGAGAATCCGCTGGAAAAGGCGGTCAGCAGGGCAAGGGCGTGGATCGCAATCTTGCGTGAATCCATGGGTTGACTCCAAGTTTTTTCATTATTAACAATCCACTCAAAATATACCCTAGGTGGATGTGGGAATACGTTTCCTGAATCGCAAAAATGATCATACAAATAAATGGATGATTAATTTCCAAGTTAGGAGCCACATCAAATCAAAGGTGTGATTCGGGTCACACATTGAACCGATATGTACCCACAAGTTGGCTTGTGAGTCACCTCATTTAAACAGCTTCCTCACTTGAATCGGATGCTGAAGGGTGCGGCAAGCCGCACCCTGATGACGTTTTTCCTAGCCTGTGGTGCTACCCTAATAAACTTTTTTACAGCGCTTTAATCTTTGCGAGCTGGTTTTGCAGGCTCGCTGTCGCGGAGCGGGCCTCGGTTAGTTTGTCCCGCTCTTTCTGCACCACGGCCTCCGGCGCCTTGTCGACAAAGTTGGGGTTGCCCAGTTTCTTCTCGATGCGATCGACTTCACTCTGATAGCGACCGACCTCTTTTTCCAGACGCTTGATCTCCGCCTCCTTATCGATCAGGCCTGCCAGTGGGATCAGCACTTTCATTTTGCCCACCAGGGCGGTAGCCGACTCGGGGCCCTGCTCGTCGGGCGGCAGCACCTCGATCGATTCGGTGCGGGCGAGAAAGTCGAGGAAGTGGCGGTGTTTCATCGCCAGTTGTTTGTCGTTGTCACTGGCGTTGGCCAGCAACACCGGCACCGGCTTGGCGGGAGCGATATTCATTTCACCCTTGATTTTGCGGATGCCGAGGATGAACTGCATCACCCAGGACATCTCCTGCTCCGCCGCTTCATCGATCAGGGATTGCCGAGATGTGGGGAATGGACGGTTCATGATGGTCTCCCCCTCGACGCCGGCGATGGGGGCGACGCGCTGCCAGATCTCCTCGGTGATGAAGGGCATGATCGGGTGGGCCAAACGCAGCAGGTTCTCCAGCACCCGCACCAGGGTGCGCCGGGTGCCGCGCTTGGCCGCCGCGCTGGCCTGTTCACTGTTGAGCACCGGCTTGCTGAGTTCCAGATACCAGTCGCAATATTCGTTCCAGGTGAACTCGTAGATCGCCTGGGCGGCGTGGTCGAAGCGGTAACTCTCGATAGCCTCGGCCACCGTCTGCTTGGTCTTCTGCAGGCGCGAGAGGATCCAGCGGTCGGCGATGGAGCGCTCCAGCTCGGCGACCGGTTCGGAGTGACCTGTCTTGGCCGCGCCCACACCGCAATCCTGCCCCTCCACGTTCATCATGACGTAGCGGGAGGCGTTCCATAGCTTGTTACAGAAGTTGCGATAACCCTCGATGCGGCCCAGGTCGAACTTGATGTCGCGGCCGGTGGCGGCCAGCGCGGCGAAGGTGAAGCGCAGGGAGTCGGTGCCGAAACTGGGGATGCCGTCGGGGAACTCCTTGCGGGTCTGTTGTTCGATCTTCTTCGCCAGCTGGGGCTGCATCATGCCGCTGGTGCGTTTGTGCACCAACTCCTCCAGGGAGATGCCGTCGATCAGGTCGATGGGATCGAGTACGTTGCCCTTCGACTTTGACATCTTGTCGCCATGGGAGTCGCGCACCAGGCCGTGGACATAGACCTCCTTGAAGGGCACTTCATCCATGAACTTGAGCCCCATCATGATCATACGAGCGACCCAGAAGAAGATGATGTCGAAGCCGGTGACCAGTACGCTGGTGGGGTAGAAGTCCCGCAGCCGTTCGGTTTGCTCCGGCCAGCCTAGGGTGGAGAAGGGCCAGAGGGCGGAGCTGAACCAGGTGTCGAGCACATCCTCATCCTGGCGCAAGGGGTAGTCGGCGGCCAGGCTGTGCTGCTTGCGCACCTCCGTTTCGGAGCGGCCGACATAGACGTTGCCTTCATCGTCGTACCAGGCGGGAATGCGATGGCCCCACCAGATCTGGCGGCTGATGCACCAGTCCTGGATGTTGCGCATCCATTCGTAGTAGGTGTTCTTCCAGTTGTCGGGAACGAAGCGGATGCGGCCCGTCTCCACCGCCTCGATGGCGGGCTTGGCCAAGGGCGCGACCTTGACGTACCACTGGTCGGTGAGATAGGGCTCGATGACCACGCCGGAGCGGTCGCCCCGGGGAACCATCAGCTTGTGGTCCTCCACCTTCTCCAGCAGGCCGGCTTCCTCCAGGTCGGCGACGACCTGTTTACGGGCGTCGTAGCGATCCATGCTGACATATCTCTCCGGGATCAACTGACCTTCGTGCGCGTCGTTTTCCCTGATCGCCGCGTCGACGGTGAAGATGTTGATCAGGCCGCCGTGCATCTGCTCACTGATGGTGATCTCGTCCCGGTGGCGCTGCCAGACCGCGTAGTCGTTGAAGTCGTGGGCCGGGGTGATCTTGACGCAGCCGGTGCCGAACTCGGGATCGACGTGTTCCTCGTCGGCGATGATGGGGATGCGCCGTCCGGTCAGCGGCAGCTCCAACAGCTCGCCGATCATATGTTTGTAGCGCTCGTCATGAGGATTCACCGCCACCGCGCAGTCGCCCAACATGGTCTCGGGGCGAGTGGTGGCCACCACCAGGTGGCCCTGGCCGTTGCTCAGGGGGTAGCGCATGTACCACATGTGGCCATACTCCTCCTCGTTGAGCACCTCCAGGTCGGAGACGGCGGTATGCAGCTTGGGATCCCAGTTGACCAGCCGCTTGCCGCGATAGATCAGCCCCTCTTCGTAGAGGCGTACGAAAACCTCCTTGACCGCATCGGACAGCCCCTGGTCCATGGTGAAACGTTCGTGCTGCCAATCCAGCGAGGAACCCAGACGGCGCAGTTGGCGGGTGATGTTGCCACCGGACTCTCCCTTCCACTGCCAGACCCGTTCGGTGAAGGCGTTGCGGCCCAGGTCGTGGCGGCGCTTGTTCTCTGCCTCGAGCTGGCGCTCCACCACCATCTGGGTGGCGATACCGGCGTGGTCGGTGCCCGGCTGCCAGAGGGTCTTGTCGCCCTTCATGCGGTGGTAGCGGATGAGGCTATCCATGATGGTGTTGTTGAAGCCATGGCCCATGTGCAGGCTGCCGGTGACGTTGGGCGGCGGGATCATGATGCAGTAGGGCGCCTCGCCTGCGGGGTTTGGGGCGAAGTAGCCGCGCTCCTCCCAATTCCGGTACCAGCGTTGCTCGATGACGTGGGGGTCGTAGGTCTTTTCCATGGGTCTAGGGCCTGTTAAAACATCCAATAGGCTCTGCCGGGGCTGTTTTTTCGTCCGGCAAGGCAGAATGAGCGATGTGCGGTCACTCGACAAGAGCGAATGATAACGCCGCTGGGCGAAGAAACAGCCCCGGCCCTTCGGGTTGCCTTTGAAAAAGCGCCACTCGGCGTTGCTCGTCGTTCATTTGGAATTGACAAACTTCTCTCCTCGCGCCTTGATTGGCGCTTATTCAGGGGCAACAAAGCCCATTGGATGAGTGTTAACAGGTCCCTGTTTAATGGTCCAGCAACAAAAAAGGTCTATTATACCTTAGGTAAAACATACGAACGAAGAATGAATAGAATCTATCAATAATCCCACACAGGCTGTGTTGCGTACCAGGTCCTTGCCGGCTAGGTCCAAAGGCGCCCCGCTATTGAAAAGGGGAGAACACCGCTAGTGGGCCACTTGATCGCTGTCGGTTGTACTTTCGTGGCATTTTTACCGTAAACGGTGGGGCAAGTCCCATCCTATGTTTATCTGGTTGACTAGGGCTTGTCCCACCGCAATATTTCTGGCAATTATCTCACTCGCTGCTACCGAAACAGAACCACACAACCCTTTAAAGGAGTAGAGAAGCCAATGAGTCCTAAACGACATGTCTACGCATTCCAACAAGGCGATGGCAAGAACAAGAAGCTGCTGGGCGGCAAAGGAGCCAACCTTTGCGAGATGACCCAGTTCGGCCTCAACG
>JASFJY010000064.1:0-10127 GCA_050119415.1 Chromatiales bacterium
ACCGACGTTCTATCCGTGTAACACCACACACCCTCGACGGGCCCGACTAATTGTCAGAGACGTAGAACGCTTCCAGTCCCCATTCGGACATCGGTGTGTAATCCTGCAGGCTGGCGGACACCGCCTTGCGTATGGGAATCTTGGCGAGCAACGCCGCACCCTTTTCCGTTTGGGCCATCGCCAGCAGGGCCTGTTGCACCTTCACCCGGTCTGTTTCGGGAACGCGTGGATGCGCGCTGACCGGGTGCGGATGCATAGGCCTTGTTTCATAGAGGATCCGCAGTTTCTCCCTGACTTCGGGCTTCTGGGAGTTCAGGGTGGCGGCCACACCCCCGCCCGCTACGGTCTGCCCCAGCGCCACATGGAGATAGACCGAGCTGTGGGTCTGCACATAATGAGGGATAATCTCCACATTGTGGAGTTTGGCCAGTTCGGCCCGCATCAGCAGCGAGGCCCCCAGGGCATTCGGTGAGGGGAAGGCGACACGCTTCCCGGCGAGCTCCTGCACCTTCTGAATCGGGCTCTCTTTGCTAACCACCAGAATGCCCTTGAGCATGCGCCCGCCATCCTTTACCAGCGGCAGATAGCCCTGGCAGTCGTGTGCCCTGAGAAGGTGATAGGGATTCATGTAGGCAAAGTCATAGGTACCCTCCTCGAATTTCTGTTCAAATACCGGGATCTTTGGACTGCCCACCAGCTGAAAGCCGAGTCCAGTGCGACGCTCCAGCTCATCAAGGATAGGGCGCCAGATACGGAAGAGTTTGCGCTGTTCAAACTGGGGAACAACCCCGAAACGGTATATGGCGCCTTCTGCCGGCCAAACTGGGTGTAAGGCGAAAGCCAGGGTGAAAAACAGCAGCGCGCCAAAAAAGGTAGAGAGTCCCTTCATCACTTATGCCCATCATTGGTGAAATGTGACTATTAATAGTACTTGTCAACTTTAGAGTATAGGCAATATCACTGCTGTGAGGAGAACGCTGAACCGCTAGAGCAGGGTGTGTCGTTTGAGAGAGCTATGAGCGCTCAAGGAACGCCACATAGGTTGTGTTAGGCACCATTGCCGCGACAATCAGGTCGGCGCCAGGATGGTATGAGAAGCCGCGTCTAACTCCCACAGCCATTGAATCCGCCTGACAAAACCACAAAACAAAAAGGCCGAAGAGGACGAAATCGTCACCCATTTGAGGCACAATAAACCCTCGTAAAGTCAGACCAAGGACCAACGACCATGCTGGTGGATTCCCACTGCCATCTCGACCGCGTCGCCCTCGATCACTACGGCGGCCGTTTCGATCAATTCGTCGAAAAAACTCTGGAGAGCGGTGTCGGCTACATGCTCTGCGTCTCCATCGACCTGGAGTCCTGGCCCGCCATGGTCGAGTTGGTGGAACCCTATTCCCAGATCAGTATTTCCGTCGGCGTGCATCCCAACGACAAGGACCGGCGTGAACCCGGCGTGGAGGAACTGATCGAGCTGTCGAATCGCGCCAAAGTGGTGGCCATCGGCGAGACCGGTCTCGACTACTACCATGGCGAAGGGGATCTCGAGTGGCAGCGGCAGCGCTTTCGCCGCCATATCCGCGCCGCCGTCGCGGCTGACAAACCGCTCATCATCCACACCCGCGAGGCCAAGCGGGATACCATCGGTATCATGCGGGAGGAGGGAGCCGATACGGCGGGTGGCGTGATGCACTGCTTCACCGAAGATTGGCCGATGGCACAGCAGGCCTTGGAGCTAGGATTCTATATCTCCTTCTCCGGGATCATCACCTTCAAAAACGCGGTTGAGTTGAGGGAGGTGGTGAAACAGGTCCCCATGGAGCGGATGCTGATCGAGACCGATTCCCCCTATCTGGCGCCGGTGCCGTTTCGCGGCAAGCCTAACCAGCCGATCTATGTGGAGCGAGTCGCACAGTGTGTCGCGGAACTCAAAGGGATCGCTCCGGAAAGCGTGGCCGAGCAGACGACCGAGAACTTTTTTCGCTGCTTTCCACAGGCAAACCACTAGCCCGTCGTCAGTCTTTCAGCCCCCCACCTCAAAGAGGATATCGCTTCGGACCCCCTCTACAATATGCTGCTACAGGTGTTCACTCGTCTCCCCAGATCAACTCACCCGCTTGCGACAGGTCATAGCCGCTCAATTGGTCCGCGATAGCCACCGCTTCGGCTGAACGCAGGCGTGCGATCAGGTCCTGAAACAGGCGCCGGAACCAGATGCTGCGCGGCAGCGCCAGGTCGAAGGATTCCCATCCAAAGGGGATGAACGACAAGCCGTACTCATGGGCTGCCGATCGTGCCCCCGGTGCCACCTCGGCCTGGCCCATGGCGATGCTGGCGGCGGCCTCCCGCTCCGACAGGGCGGTGGTGACACAGTTGAGCCGGTCGGCGCTGGTGCCGTAGCCGCTCAAGACCTCCAACAGAAAGCGTTGGGCGCCGGCGCCGCTCTGACGCAATGCCCAACGATAACGGCTATCGATGAGGTTTTCCGGATCGAGCCCCTGCTCATGGAGGTTGCGCGAGATCATCAATCCCTGTTCGCGCCGGAACATGCGGATCAAGACCCAGTGCCGGAACTGGCTGTATTGTCGCAGAAGGGCCGGGTGACGCGTGTGGCTCTCGTCCTTGGGCCCCCAGTGGATGCCGCTGGCATCGACCCGGTTGGCCTGCAACAGATCGAGGCCCAGGCGGGTGCCTGTCGGCGTGTAGCTGATCAGGGCGTGCGCGCCGGTATCCTGGGCAAAATTCATGATCAGGCGGTAGAGCAGGGGATCGTCGCTGCCGGCGATGATCAGCCGGTTGGTCATCAGGCCGCCGTGCGCCGAGTCGAGCATCCAGCGGTCGACCAGTTCACGGGGGAAGAGCCATTTTCCGGTGATCTTGGTAGCGGGTATACGCGCCTCGTTGACCAGGGTGTAGATCTTTTTCTCGTTCAGGTGGAGATACTCCGCCACTTGTTTCACGTTCATGAAGACGTGGGGTTGTTGTTGCATCACGGCTGACATCTGAATCCTCCCGTTCGTATCAGCTTTGGGCGTGTTCCACGCCCCCCTGTGTTCTGGTAACCGCTTGTCGTGCCGGCACGGCGTCTAATTCGATATGCTCCGCACCGTTATAGACCAGGAAGTGGTTGCCCTTGGCCCGGGCGATCAAGGTGACGCCGACCCGCTTGGCGATATCGAGTCCCATCTGCGTGACACCTGAACGCGACAGCAGGATCGGTATGCCCATCTGCGCGACTTTGATCACCATCTCCGAGGTAAGACGACCGGTGGTGTAGAAGAGCTTGTCGTGACCGGAGGTCTGGTTGAGCCACATGTGGCCGGCGATGGCGTCGACCGCATTGTGCCGGCCCACATCCTCGATGAAGAGTTGCAGTTCGCTCTCCTGGCAGAGCGCGCAACCGTGCACGGCGCCAGCTTGCCGATAGATCTCGTTGTGTCTGCTGAGATTCTTCAGCAGGCGATAGATGGATGATTGTTTAAGTCCCACTTGTGGCAGTCTGATCTTGTCGATCTCGTCCATCAGGCCACCGAAGACCGTACCCTGACCGCAACCGGTGGTGACTGTCTTGCGCCCTATCTTCTCATCCAGCCCCTCGATGCCGCCATGGGTGGTGACGGCGGCGGAGTCGGTCTCCCAATCGACCTGGACCGCCTTGATCTGTTCGAGACTTTGCAGCAGACGCTGATTTCTCAACCAACCCAGCACCAACAGTTCGGGACGTGTGCCGAGTGTCATCAGGGTGATGATTTCCCGCTTGTCGATGTAGACAGTCAGGGCGCGCTCGGCGGCGACATGCCCTTCGCGTGTGTCACCGAACTCATCGACGGCTACGGCCGGCTCCGCGGCATCCAGTGCGGCATCGGTGAGCAGGGGGCGTTTGGGTATGCAGCGGGCGTCCATGGGGTAATCCTCTAGCCACCGGTAGCGTTCATATGGCGAAAAATGACCGGCTTGGCTTCAAGGTCGAATTCATGGCCTTTGGGTTTGATCTGCATGCTGTCGATGATCGCCTGGCGCAGCGGTTGGTCATCGAGGGGGTAAGCGCGCACAAGGCGGCGCAGATCGACAGAATGTTCCTGCCCGAGACAGAGCAGCAGTCTTCCTTCGGCTGTCAAGCGGACCCGATTGCATTGATCACAGAAGTTGTGACTGTGCGGTGAGATGAAACCGACCCGATAGGGGCTGCCGTTAATGCGGTAGTAACGGGCGGGACCGCCGCTGTTCTCCTTGGTCGGGGTCAGTTCATAGTGGTGTTGCAGATCCTGTAGGATCTGATCGCTCGAATAGAAGGCCTCGGCGCGGTCGTGATCGCCGATGATTCCCAGCGGCATCTCCTCGATGAAACTGATGTCCATGCCACGCGAATGGGCGAAATCGACCAGGCTGCGCACTTCGTCGTGGTTGCGGTGCTTGAGCACCACTGCATTCATCTTGACCCGTTCGAAACCGGCCTCCAGTGCTGCATCTATGCCCTGCAGGGTGCGTCGTAATTCGCCCTTGCGGGTGATGGCATGAAAACGTGCCGCATTCAGGGTGTCAAGACTGATGTTCACCCGGGTGACGCCAGCCGCCTTGAGGGCCCGGGCATGGCGGGCGAGCAGGGAGCCATTAGTGGTGAGGGTAAAGTCACGCAGACCCTCCAGCGTGCCGAGTTGTTTGAACAGCTGCATGATGTTGCGTCGGGTCAGGGGTTCGCCGCCGGTTATGCGGATTTTGCTGACACCGAGCTCGACGAAGCATTTGCCCACCCGGAAGAGCTCTTCGAGCGTCAAGAGCTGGGAGCGGGGGACGAATTCGATGTCCTCCGACATGCAGTAGACGCAGCGCAGGTCACAGCGGTCTGTGACGGAGATACGCAGATAGGTGATGTTACGACCAAAACGATCCGCCAGGGGCGTCGTCGGGGGGCTGGCGTCGGATGAGGTCGATTGCATGCCGGGTTCTACTCAGTGAATGTTGAATGCTATTTCGCACAACAGCGCGGCTAAGCAGGCCGCCTCATTGCGATTCCTTTTTTTGTAAGCAAATCCTATACCGGTAAGTCTAACCGGCCTGCAGAGCCCCTTGAAACGGGTCATTTATCTCCATCTTATACATTCTACAAAGGGCCGGTTGGTCAGAAATGTCTCACTCATGTACAAAAACGGGACATTTTGCCCTCAGTTACGGCAACTCCATTATTCGGATTATTTTCCCATCGCCCCGTCTTCACTGGCTTCGTCCCCGACACTCGCCTGTTGGTATGCAACTTGCGCACAACTCTCAGTGCTCAAGTGGAGAAAGGTGATCTATGTCCCTGCAATCCGTAGAACTATTGGAAGCGTCCCTGCCTCACAGCTTCTCCGTCTCACTGATCATGCAACAGTCGCCCTCGCAGAATCCCTGGATCGAAACCTACTGGGATGCCATCGGCCTGCTTGTCGAAAAACGAGAACGAGCCGAGCATAAACCGGCGGTGGAGTTGATTCGGGAGCAAGCGGATATTCGGCGTTATCTCTATCGCGGTTTCACCCTGCGCCTGCATACGGATGAGTGCGAGAGCTACTATCACAATCTGTTGGCCCCCTCTCCCTGTTGCTATGTGGTGGTGACAACCGCGTCCGATGGTTCACCGCAGCCGCTGCTGGTGACGCTTAGTTTCGACGAGGCCCACGCCTATCTAGAAGGCGAAGATGATCTCTATACCGTACCCATGCCGCCGGAGATTTATCAATGGACCGAGGCCTTCGTGCTGGCTCACTACGTCCCCGTGAAGCGCGCCAAGCGCAAACGCCAGGATTGGCGTCACCGCGATGAGAGCACACCGTCGTGACGGAGGATCATATCCCGGAGAAAGCGCTCGAGAATGAATCCTTCCTCTCCCGTTGGTCGCGACTGAAACAGACGTCGGTCGCCTCTCCAAGGGAGGATGCGCTGGCGCTGGAGCAGCGGACGCAAGAGACGGCGCCGCTGACCGATGCCGACATGCCGCCGCTCGAGAGCCTGGATGAGCACTCCGACTATCGAGGCTTTCTTTCGCCGAAGGTCTCCGAGACCCTGAAACAACAGGCGCTGCTGAAGCTCTTCCGCAGCGCCTGCTTCAACGTCTGTGACGGGCTGGATGACTATGACGAGGATTTCACTCGTTTCGAAAAGCTCGGGGATGTGATTACCGCGGATCTGCGCCACCGTATGGAACGGCAGGCCAAGCAAGTGTCGGAGAAAGCCGGGGAGGAGAGGCCGGCGCAAGATGAGGCGCTCCCTCCTGAAGGCCAAACATTGGCGCAGCAATCAAACGAACAACAGCCTCAGGACGATTCGAAGCTAAACGCGCAAGGGGATGCCGCCGCCCCGCACAACGACACCGATGAGCAAGAGAATCCGGCATGAATCAACAACAGATCAACAGGTCCGCCCGGGCCACCGCCATCGAGGCCATGGCCCGCCTGTCCCTGGAGACGACCAGTCTGGTGAACTACCAATCCAAGGGACGCGCGGTGATTATCGGCGACAACCAGGCGCTGGAGGTGGCGCCGCGTCTCAACCAGCAGCTCAGTACTTTTTTGCTTCTGACCGAAGGTGTGGAGGAGCCGGGCGTCCCCCTGGTACCCCTCGGCGGCCGTTCGATCCGCATCGAAGGTTATCTGGGCGATTTCAAGATCCAGCTGGGTGAGCCCGGCAGATCCAATGCAGAGACGCTGGCCGCCGACCTGATCCTTGACCTCAGTCCCGAGCCGTTGATAGACAGTCAGGTCAAGCCGCCGGGCTACCGTCACGCCGGCTTCGACGAAGCTGATCTGCAAGGGGCCATGGATGAGCTGAGCGAATTGACAGGCAGCTTCGAAAAGCCGCGTTTTTTCGACTACGACCCGGATATCTGCGCCCACGGCCATGCGGGTAAGCGCGCCTGCACGCGCTGTATCGATGCCTGTCCCGCCGACGCCATCAGCAGCCTGGTGGAGACCATCGAGGTCAACGCCTACCTCTGCCAGGGCGGCGGTGTCTGTGCCAGCGTCTGTCCCAGCGGCGCCATTCGCTATGTCTACCCCAGCGCCCGCGACAATCTGCATCGGCTGCGTCGTCTGTTGAGCGTCTATCGCGAACAGGGCGGGGGGGATCCGCTGATCGTGCTGATGGCCGAATCGGATGAGCCCCCCACTGAGCCGGCAGCGGACAACCAGCTGCCCTTCGCGGTCGAGGAACTGGCCAGCGTCGGCCTGGAGTTCTGGCTTTCGGCGCTTGCCTATGGGGCAAGTGCCGTACTGCTCGCCGACAACGGCGCCATGCCTGCATCCTCGGCTAAGGCCATTGATGAGCAGATCGCTTTTGCCGCAGAGATGTTGTCGGCGCTGGGTTATCCGGAAAATGCCGTGCGACGGATCAAGGCCGATGAACTTTCGCGGCAGCTCGATGTGTGCATGCCGGCCATCGAGCCGGCCGGCTTCTCAGGCATCGGCGGCAAGCGCAAGACGATTCAGCTGGCGATCGACCACCTCTACAGCGAAGCCGCAAGGCCGAAACCCATGGCGATGCTCACTGCCGGCGCCCCCTTCGGCAGCGCCGATGTGGATGCCAATGCCTGTACCCTCTGCTTCTCCTGTGTCGGCGCCTGTCCCGGCAAGGCGCTGCAGACGGGCAGTGAGGGCATACCTCAACTGATCTTCATTGAAGAGAACTGTCTGCAGTGCGGACTGTGCACCCGCACCTGTCCGGAGGATGCCATCTGGATCACGCCGAGAATGCTCTTCGACACAGAGGCACGCGCGCGCAAACGCAAACTCCACGAGGAGGCGCCTTTTCTATGTACCGCCTGCGGTAAACCCTTCGCCACCCGTTCGGTCATCGACAGCATGCTGAACAGGCTCAAAGGGCACTACATGTTCCAGAGCGAACGGTCCCGTCGGCGCCTCACCCTCTGCGAGAATTGCCGGGTGGTGGACATTGTGCAGGATGAGCAGGCCATGAAGGGCGGCCTGGATGAGCAGATTAGGCATGACTAACCCGACCACTGGGTAAACCTGTTCCCTTTATATCCCTTTTTTCTTATCGAACCTGGCCTATTGCTTGCCAGTAACAAAGATAGCGAGGAGTGATTGATGACGAACAACAGCCAGGCCGCGCGGAAACAAACAGCAGAGATCAGCACAAACGCATTGGTACGCACGGCAAAGCCGCAGTCCACTGACGCCTTCTTGCAGGAGCAAGCCTATCGCCGTGGTGCCTACGGTCTGTTGGCCAGGCTGCTGAGATCGCCACCGGATGTAGAGGTACTGGATCAGGTGGCCGGTTTTGCCGGGATCGATACCCGACAGGACGACATGGCGCTGGCGATGTCGATGCTGGGTCTGGCCGCCACTAGCTCGCGGCCCGATACAGTGGATGACGAGTTCCATGCGCTGTTCATCGGCATCGGTCGCGGCGAGCTTGTGCCTTACGGTTCCTGGTACCTCACCGGATTCCTCATGGAACGTCCTCTCGGACGTCTGCGCGATGACCTGGCGACGCTGGGCTTTGAGCGTCAACAGGGCGTGTCGGAACCGGAGGACCATGTGGCGGCCCTGTGCGAAGTGATGGCGCTGCTGATCGATGATGACCTTGCGCTGGAGCTGCAATCGGATTTCTTTCGCAGCCATCTCGCAGATTGGCTGGGACGCTTCTTCAACGATCTCAGCGAGGCGGGTTCGGCCGTCTTCTACCGGGCGGTGGGGCGCTTCGGCGCCGCCTTCGTCGAACTGGAACAACGTTATTTGAGCATGCCCGTATAGGCCCATTTTTCAACACCAGAGCGGAGAGGTTATCCCATGAAAAAAGCCAAGAAGCACTCTCTTGACCACAACCGCAGAAAGTTTTTGCGCAAATCTGCCAAGGCCGGCGCCGGTGTCGCGGTAGCGGCGGCACTACCGGATTTGGTCAGCGGCGAGGAAGAGAGGCTGGCAAGCGAGGCGAAGGTAGATAAAGGCTACCGGCTGACCCCCCATATCGTCGCCTATTACGAGACCATGATCAGTTGACAAAGACCAAGGTGATTCGAATGAAACTGCGCAAGAGACCCGATCTTCCGATCGACGAAACCGCCGAATCCACACCCGACATCAGCGGGACGGGGGGTGGACAAGCCTTGTCACGCCGGACCTTCCTGCGGAATTCCGGCTTGATGGCGGGGGGCGCGGTGCTGGCCGGCGGTTTCGCTCCCGGCATGGTCAGGCGCGCCCGGGCCGAGGTAGAGCAGGCATCGGGTATCGGCAAGATCAAGACCATCTGCACCCATTGCTCGGTGGGCTGCGGCATCATCGCCGAGGTGCAGAACGGTGTCTGGACCGGTCAGGAACCGGCCTTCGATCACCCCTTCAACCACGGCTCCCACTGCGCCAAGGGGGCTTCGGTGCGTGAGCATGGTCACGGAGAGCGCCGCCTTAAATACCCCACCAAGCTGGTCGGCGGCAAATGGAAGCGCATCTCCTGGGAGCAGGCCCTCAACGAAATCGGCGACAAGATGCTGCAGATCCGCGAGCAGTCGGGGCCCGACTCGGTCTACTGGCTCGGTTCCGCCAAGCACAACAATGAACAGGCCTATCTGTTCCGCAAGTTCGCCGCCTTCTGGGGCACCAACAATGTGGATCACCAGGCGCGTATCTGCCACTCCACCACGGTCGCGGGTGTCGCCAACACCTGGGGCTACGGTGCCATGACCAACTCCTACAACGACATCCATCACTCCAAGGCGATACTGATCATCGGCGGCAATCCGGCCGAGGCCCATCCGGTCTCCCTGCAGCATGTGTTCAAGGCCAAGGAGGAGAACAACGCGCCGCTCATCGTCATCGATCCGCGCTTCACTCGCACCGCGGCGCATGCCGACCACTTTCTGCGCATCCGCCCGGGTACCGACGTACCGATCATCTGGGGCATGCTCTGGCACATCTTCAAGAACGGCTGGGAGGACAAGGAGTTCATCCGCCAGCGGGTCTACGGCATGGAAGAGGTGAAGAAGGAGATCGCCAACTGGCCTCCCGACGAGGTCGAGCGGGTCACCGGGGTGCCGGAAAATCAGGTCTACGCCGCCGCCAAGATAATGGCCGACAACCGTCCCGGCACCTTTATCTGGTGCATGGGCGGTACTCAGCACACCATCGGCAACAACAACA
>JASFJY010000065.1:0-9996 GCA_050119415.1 Chromatiales bacterium
ATCAAGCTGTAGGTGGGGCCCTGCCCCACCTTTACTGCCACTCAACAGGACTAATGAATAGCCGGCTAAGGTTTCTCACTGCTGCGCTTCGATCTTGGCCCAGGAGTCGCGCAGAGTGACAATGCGGTTGAAGACCGGCCTGTCGGTTCCGATCTCCCGACTGTCCGGGGTGAAATAGCCCTCGCGCTCGAACTGAAAGCGCTGGTCGACGCCCGCCTCGGACAGCGCGGACTCCAGGTAGCAGTCGGTCAGGGTGCGCAGAGAGTCGGGATTGAGGTTGTCGGTGAAACGCCCCCCCTCCTCGACCTTGTCCGGATTGGGCCGGTTGAAGAGGCGGTCATAGAGCCGAACCTCGCCCTTGACACCGTGGCGGGCCGAGACCCAGTGGATCACCCCCCGCACCTTGCGGCCCTCCGGGTTCTTACCCAGGGTCTCGGGGTCGTAGCTGCAGCGCAGTTCGACAATGTCGCCCTGGTTGTTCTTCAGCACCTCTTCGCACTTGATTACATAGGCGTTGCGCAGGCGCACCTCGCCGCCCGTGATCAGCCGCTTGTACTTCTTGTTGGCCGCTTCGCGAAAGTCTGCCTGGTCGATGTAGATCTCACGGCAGAAGGGGATCTGGCGGCTGCCCATCGACTCGTCCTTGGGATGGTTGGCGGCTGTCAGCCACTCCTCATCCTCCTCCGGATAGTTCTCGATCACCAGCTTCAGCGGGTGCAACACCGCCATGCGCCGTGGCGCGTGGGCATCCAGATCCTCGCGGATGCAGTTCTCCAGCACCCCCATCTCCACCAGGTTATCCGACTTGGTGATGCCGATACGACCACAGAAGTCGCGGATCGAGGCCGGCGTGAAACCTCGTCTGCGCAGCCCGGCGATGGTCGGCATGCGCGGGTCGTCCCAGCCCTCGACGAAGCCCTCTTCCACCAGCTGGGTCAGCTTGCGTTTGCTCATCACGGTATATTCGAGATTGAGGCGCGAAAACTCGATCTGCTGGGGGTGGCAGGGGATGGTGATGTTGTCCAGCACCCAATCGTAAAGGGGACGGTGATCCTCGAACTCCAGGGTGCACAGCGAGTGGGTGATGCCCTCCAGGGCGTCGGAGATGGGGTGGGTGTAGTCGTACATGGGGTAGATGCACCAGGCCTCGCCCGTCTGATGGTGGATCACCCCGTGGCGGATGCGATAGAGGGTCGGATCGCGCAGGTTCATGTTAGGCGAGGCCATGTCGATCCTGGCCCGCAGTACCCGCTCGCCGTCGGCGAACTCACCCGCCTTCATGCGCGCGAAGAGGTCCAGATTCTCCTCCACCGAGCGTTTACAATATGGGCTCTCGCGGCCCGGTTCCTTGAGTGTGCCCCGGTATTCGCGCATCTGCTCCGCGTCAAGATCGCAGACATAGGCCTTGCCGGCCGTGATCAGTTCCACGGCGAAGTCGTAGAGCTGCTGGAAGTAGTCGGAGGCGTAGAAGAGCCGCTCCTCCCAGTCGTAACCCAGCCAGCGCACGTCCTCCTGGATGCTCTCGACGAACTCCACGTTCTCCTTATGGGGATTGGTGTCGTCGAAACGCAAGTTGCACTGCCCGCTGTAATCCTCGGCCAGGCCGAAATTGAGCACGATCGATTTGGCGTGCCCGATATGCAAGTAGCCGTTGGGTTCCGGCGGAAAGCGAGTATGCACCCGTCCCCCGTGCTTGCCTGCCTGCAGATCCTGATCGATGATCTGGCGGATGAAGTTGCTCGGCGTGCTCTTTTCCATTTCGCTCATAGTGGTGGGTTCAGCTCAGTGGTGAAAATATCCGGTTTCGGTGCGGCAAACCGCACCCTACGCATCGATTACCGATGGCAGAGGGGCGCTTGCAATATGCGGCTTGCCGCAGGGTAAAAAGCCCATACTACATCAACCCGCCTTGGCTTCGCGCTGGCGGATATACTCAAGGGCACGGTCGATGCGGCGCAGGGTCGCCGCCTTGCCCACCAAGCGCAGGGTGACATCGATGCCCGGCGAGGCGGCGCGGCCCACCACCGCCACACGCAGCGGCTGGGCCACTTTGCCCATCTTCAGTTCCAGTTCGTCAGCGAGCTGCTGCACGGCGGCGTGCAGCGTCTCGTCATTCCATTCGTCGAGGGACGCCAGCACCGCACGCATGCGCTCCAGCGGCTCCCGCGCCACACCGCGCAGATGCTTTTTCGCCGCCGCCTCGTCGAACTCCTCGTAGTCCTTGTAACAGAAGGCCACCATCTGCGCCATCTCCACCAGGGAGCGGGCACGTTCCTGATGGGCCGCCGCCACCTCGACCAGATCCGGACCCTCGGTCGGATCGATGCCCAGATCCCCCATGTGGGGGCTGAGCAGGTGAGCGATACGCTTGGGATCGTCGCTCTTGATGTAGTGCTGGTTCAGCCACATCAGCTTCTCGGTGTTGAAGCTGGAGGCCGCCTTGTTAACCGCGTCGATATCGAAGAGTTCGATCATCTCGTCGATGGAAAAGATCTCCTGGTCGCCGTGAGACCAGCCGAGCCGCACCAGGTAGTTGAGCAGCGCCTCCGGCAGGAAGCCCTCCTCCCGATACTGCATGACGCTGACAGCCCCATGCCGCTTCGACAGACGGGCCCCATCGTCACCGAGGATCATTGGCACATGGCCGTACTTCGGCAGCTCCTTACCCATCGCCCGCAGGATGTTGATCTGCTTGGGGGTATTGTTCAGATGATCGTCGCCGCGAATGACATGGGTGATCTGCATGTCCATGTCGTCCACCACCACCGTCAGGTTGTAGGTGGGCGAGCCGTCGGTGCGGCGCAGGATCAGGTCGTCCATCTCCTCATTGTTGAAACTGACACGACCGTGGATCAGGTCGTCCACCACCACCACGCCGCTGCCGGGGTTACGGAAACGGATCACATGGGGCTCGTTGGGGCTGACCTCACGCTCTCGGCAGTGGCCGTCATAACGCGGCTTCTCCTTGCGCCGCATAGCCTCGTCGCGCAGCGCATCAAGCCGCTCGCGGGAGCAGTTGCATCGGTAGGCCAGGCCGCGCTCCTGCAGGTCGTCAATCACCGCGTTATAGCGCTCGAAACGCTTGGTCTGATAGAAGGGCCCCTCGTCGTACTCCAGGCCCAGCCAGGTCATGCCCTCGAGGATGACGTTCACCGACTCCGCAGTGGAACGCTCCAGGTCGGTATCCTCGATGCGCAGTACGAATTTACCCCCATGCTTGCGGGCGTAGAGCCATGAGAAAAGCGCGGTACGGGCACCGCCGACATGCAGATAGCCGGTGGGGCTGGGGGCAAAACGGGTACGAACGGTCATTGATCTCACAATCAGGCTAGTTTAATGAAAGGGAGGATTCTAACAGACCCGGGACAATACGGTAGAGATGTTTGACGACCCCGGGCATGGCCATTTAGAATGCGCCACTTACCTCACGAGGGCGCATAGCTCAGCTGGGAGAGCGCTGCAGTCACATTGCAGAGGTCACAGGTTCGATCCCTGTTGCGCCCACCAATTTTCTCAGATGATCGGCTGCTCACCCATCGGATCCTCCGGTTCCTCCGCCGCCAGCGTTTCGGTGAAAACCTCCACGCTTTCAGCCGCCCCCTTGACTCCCTGAAAACGGGCAATATGAAACAGTGCATCCCCTTCATTGACCAACGGCAGTTTTGATTTACCGATGACGATGCCGGAGCTTGGGGAGAGCAGGTCCACCTTGATGTCACCGAAAGGCGAGGCAATGGCGCCCAGCACCTCGCCCTTGGCGACACGCGAGCCGAGCGCCGAGAAGGCCCTGAAGATACCGCTGTCGGTGGCGCGCACCCAGCTTGAAGAGCGCGCCACCAGGGATTCGATCTGTTTTTTCGGCTGATAACGCCGCTTCGGCAGCATCTCCAGGGCGCGCATCACATTCAGAATACCCTTCACACCCGCACGAATGGAGAGCTCGTCAAAGCGCAACGCCTCCCCCCCTTCGTAGAGCAGCATGGGTATGCCCTGTTCCGCCGCCACTTGGCGCAGGGAACCGTCACGCAAATCGGAATTGATGATCACCGGTACTCCAAAGGCGTTGGCGATCTGCTCGGTCACGGGATCGCTCAGATTAACCCGCAGATGAGGCAGATTCTCCCGGTGCAGTGCGCCGGTATGCAAGTCGATACCGTGGGTGGCGTTGGCGACGATCTCCGTCATAAACAGGTCGGCGAGGCGGCCGGCCAGGGATCCGCGTTCCGAACCGGGGAAGCTGCGGTTGAGATCGCGACGGTCCGGCAGATAGCGGGAGTGGTGTATGACGCCGAAGACGTTGACGATGGGGATGGTGATCAGAGCGCCGCGCAGGCGCTTCAGGAGCTTCTCCTGATGCAAACGGCGAATAATCTCCACGCCATTGAGTTCGTCACCGTGGATCGCGGCGCTGATGAAGAGCCTCGGCCCGTCGCGTCGTCCGCGGATGATGCGCACCGGCATGCTCATCGGGGTATGGGTGTGCAGAAGCGCCACAGGCAGGTCGATATCCTGCTGGCGGCCGGGCTCGATCCTGCAACCTCCTATGATCAGCGTTTGCATGCCAGGGCCTGATGAAACAATGCGCCAAGCCACTGGCACAAGGTCATCGTTTCGCGCGACAACGCTGCTTCTTCGCTCATATGCATAACTAACCTTTGCCCTTGGTACGAGTGCGGTTGGGCCTGGCGTTCTTTTCGATGAACTCAAGGATCATGCCGGCGACATTTTTACCCGTGGCGCTTTCAATACCCTGCAGTCCGGGCGATGAATTGACCTCCATCACCAGGGGGCCGCGGTCTGAGCGCAGAATATCGACACCCGCCACGTTGAGCCCCATCACCTTGGCCGCCTTGACGGCGCTGGCCCGCTCTCTTGGTGTAATTTTGACCAATTGCGCCTTGCCCCCGCGATGCAGATTGGAGCGAAACTCCCCCTCGGGCGCCTGGCGCATCATCGCCGCCACCACCTTATCACCAACCACGAAACAGCGGATGTCGGAACCGCCTGCTTCCTGGATAAACTCCTGCACCAGAATGTTGGTCTTCATGCCCATGAAGGCCTCGATAACGCTCTCCGCCGCCTTGCGGGTCTCCGCCAGCACCACGCCGATACCCTGGGTACCCTCCAGCAGCTTGATCACCATCGGTGCGCCACCCAGCATCTTGATCAGATCCTGGATATCGTCGGGGGAGTTGGCGAAACCGGTCCTGGGCATGCCGACACCGGCACGCGACAGCAACTGCAGGGAGCGCAACTTGTCCCGCGAGCGGGTTATCGCCACCGATTCATTGACGGGAAACACCCCCATCATCTCCAGCTGACGCAGCACCGCGGTGCCGTAGAAGGTGACCGATGCGCCGATGCGGGGAATGGTGGCATCGTAGCGTGACAGCACTTCACCTTTATAGTGAAGCTCCGGCTTGTCCTGCGAAATATCCATGTAGCAACGCACCACATCGAGCACGTCGACTTCGTGTCCCCGCTGCCGGCAGGCCTCCACCAGGCGTGAGGTGGAGTAGAGTTTGCGATTGCGAGAAAGAATGGCGATTTTCAAGCGGATACCTTCAGGATATATGTTGACTGGTCATTTTCCGCGGCGGCTTGCCAATGAGGTATGAGGCATCCGGACGCACCGCGAAATGGTGCCCCATGCTGGTACGGCCCAACAGCATGCGAAACAGCATGGTGTCCCGGTTGGTCAGGGTCAGCTCCACCGGCCACTCAGTGCCGCCGACGCGGACCGGAGTCCGTATCACCCAGCGCTGCTCGCGGTGCCCTCCTGAGTCCGAGACCCAGCGCCGATCGACTATAGGAGCGGTACAAAAGAGCTCCACGTCCGTCCGCTTCTGTAGGGGGTGAATGCCGAATCGGACCATATGCATGCCTGCCTCTTCATAGGACTCCAGCTGGAAAGCGTGCAAGGCGGAAGTGCGTGCTCCGGTATCCACTTTGGCCTTGATCGCATGGATCCCCAGCTCAGGTAAAGCGACCCACTCGCGCCAACCGATGGTTTGCCGCTGTGTCGTATTCTCGTTCTGCTTATGCTTTTTCACATTTGCGCCTGTGGCATCAATTCAAAAAAACCCGCCTTGGCGATATCTGATTCGGTAATCGAGTCCTGGACGGCAGGTGGCAAAGCGGCTCAAGCTCGGCATGAGCTGGTATCAGCCAGCTATCGGTTGTCTGCCTACGGATAACTATAGATGACAGTTTGATCTGCAAACCTGTTCACTTCCACATTTCGAGTTCATCCGAATGTTATCAATACAGATTCTTCTAGAAGATGTGTGTCTGCCGCGGCCGTGGTTACTGCCGACTATCGACAGACACGCATCTGTTTGTCATTTCAAGATCATTGGTTAGCCCGACATTGTTCATTGCCGGGTTAACCGTAAGAAGCCCGATTAATCGCAGGTTATGCTGCCTACAGTTTCGGACAAGCCTTTCAGCTCGTTTATATATTCCGGCCACACTTCAGCGGAAAGTTCGTAGGTGCCTTCGCCGAGAGCCTCACAAATGACGTTCCTGTGATAGTACTGATAGAGATAGTCCCCGTGAGTGGCGCCCGAATTGAAGCGATAGAGCGAGCGGCGGGCGTCACTGGAAGTGCCAACCACGAACTGAACATAATTATCCGCATAACTCACCGGCGTCCATACAGTGTAAAACCACTCTCCGTCAAAACTTGTATACAAGATTTCAACGCCATTGTGAATTTTTAAATTATCAATGGCGATGTCCCCCCAATATCCTCCCACGGCCGTAGCACGGATACGCAGCTTGATATTGCCACTGTAATCGTCCAGGCGAACGACTTGTTTGGACCAAGCGGCGGTTTCACTGGCTTGCTGTTGTCCGCTTAAAGACCAAACTGTCTCCCAATTCACTCCGTTGCTCGATGCTTCAATGGCGAGGGTGCCGATGTTCGAGCCGTACATATGGTACTGGAAGCTGATTTTTGCATCTTGTGCCGCAAAAACATCACTCTCCAACAACGCCTCGTCGCCGAGATCATTGGCATAACCGCCAGAGGTTTCAAAATAGAGATAATTATCCCCCTCCGCCGCATCGCTTGGCCCTGTGTCAGAAGAAATGGTGCCGCCAGAATTAACTGTCCAGTCGAAATCACCCATGTTGTACCAGGTGAGATCACTTTCGAAGCCGTCTGTCAAAGGAAAATCGCGAGGGTTGGCATAAGAGGCGGTAAAGAAACCGCTGTTGTAGAGAGTGGCAATATCATCGGAGTCAAGGTATGTGTCGGGATAATTGCTGTAGCCCAACCACATGATCGAATCGCTATCGCAGACTGATTCACCTTCATCGCAACCCTCCGGATGATGCAGGCCCAGGGCATGCCCCATTTCATGGCCCAATCCACCAATCCAGCGATTCTCGACCCCGTTATCGACATATCCATTGCAATCGGCCAGATTCTGCTTGCCAGACAATCCTCTTAGATCGTTCTCTCCCAACACGGCAATACCGCTGCTGCCTCCAATTCCGTTGTTGGCCGTGCATGATGGCTGCGCATCCACGTAAATGACGTAAATGTTGTTCGGATCGTGGAACACCCCTCCAACAGTGTCAATTGCTCTGCCCCACATTTCGTCGGCATGCCAGGAAGTATCGTTTGAACTGTATACAACTTGGACAATGGGATGGGTCGTGGCATAGACCGCGCCGCCAAGTTGCTCGGAATAAAAAGCTTGAATACTCAACGCGGCTTTCTCAATGCCGTCCAGATATTCTTGGTTAAAATCACGATCCGACGGTATCAAATAGTAAAAATTAATTTTTGCGAAGTCCTCTTCTTCGGCAATGCTAAATCCGCCAGCCGACAAAAGAAAAACAAACACGAACAGACGCAATGATATGTAAAAAAAATTCATGAGTCCTACTCCCTGCTATAAAGAAGAGGCGTGATTCCATGCCTTATAAATGAATATTCCTGTCAACCGATAAGAAGACATCAATTGCTTGGGGCGTCTATAAAGGAGGCCCTGGCTAATACCATTCATGGCATTGTCAGAGCAAGAAATAAAAAAATATACCAGTCTCCTTCATTTTCAATCGCCTTCCGCGATCGAAAACGGCGACATATCCTGTGTCGCTTGAACCTCTGAATTAATCAGAGTTTCCTTGAGTCACCGCATTCCTTAATAAACTTAAAGATCCTTCATACTGATCGAATGAATATATATGGCAAATGTATTCACTGTTGCCTCGTGGTTTTCGACAAAGTGGCAATGTCCAGGTCCGCTATATAAAGATCCCACTCTGTGAGACATTCCCACCTCGCGTTTCTTAGCGCCATGCTAAGCTCGTTGAGGTTAAGCTTGACACTGCGGAGCAAGCGCAATAATTGCGCTCGACAGACAGATGTAGCCGATATCAAGCGTTACCAGCAAATTAAAAAAATCATCATCCGAAAAATTCGATATTTACACGAAACTAATATATCTAAAACGCATTTGGGTGACAATGCTCAACCGAGAGAGAGGTGAGAAATCGTGAATTCGGTAGAGATGAGCCTGGATGACCGGTGGGTGAATCTGGTCGAGGAGGGTTTCGATCTGGCCATCCGCATCGGCCAGCGACCCGATTCATCCCTGATCGCCCCGCGCTTCGGCCCCTGCCGGCACGTCGTCTGCTGTACGAAGGGTTATTTCAGGCGACAGGGCGTGTCGCGCTCCCTGGAAGCGCTGCACGATCACTATGAAAGATGGCCTCCAGCTGCCACCGCTGCGGGCTGGCATCCTCGCCTCGACTGATCCAAAATATCAGCTTGTACTATCGATTGTCCTAAACATCACCATATACCAACAAGACCAACAGGGCCCCCTATATGACCCGTACCATCCATCTGATCGCCGCCGCCCGTCCCAACTTCATGAAGATCGCTCCCCTCTACCACGCCCTGAACAAGGATCAGGCGCTGGAACCGGTTATCGTGCACACAGGACAGCACTACGACATCAATATGTCGGATGCCTTTTTCCAGGACCTGCGACTGCCGGAACCCCATATCCACCTGGGCGCCGGCAGCGGCAGTCACGCGGAACAGACCGGCCGGGTCATGATCGCCTACGAAAAGGTGGTGATGGAGAAACGCCCCGACATGGTGGTGGTGGTGGGCGACGTCAACTCCACCATCGCCTGCACCCTGGCCGCCACCAAGGTGGTCTACAGCCTCTCCGAAAACGATCCCGCCACCGGCCTCAACCGCCCTGTCGTTGCCCATCTGGAGGCGGGGCTGCGCTCTTTCGACCGCACCATGCCTGAAGAGGTAAACCGCCTCGCCACCGACGTGCTGGCGGACCTGTTGTGGACCCCCTCCTCCGACGGCGACGAACATCTGCTCCACGAAGGGGTGGCAAAGGAGAAGATCGTGCGTGTCGGTAACATCATGATCGACTCCCTGGAAATGATGCGGGAGCATATCGAATCCACGCCGGTCTACGAACAGTTCGGGGTGGAAAAGGGCAACTACGCGGTCCTCACCCTGCACCGGCCGGCCAACGTGGACAGCCCTGACTCGTTGAAGGCACTCTGCGACATGATCAACCACCTCTCGAAACGTGTGCCGATCATCTTTCCCGTCCATCCCCGCACTAGGAAAAATCTGAAAAATACCGGACTGATCCACGAACTGGACGACAAGCCGACCGTCAAGTTGCTGGAACCGCTAAACTACATCAGCTTCATGAACCTGGTCTTCAACTGCCGCCTGGCGATCACCGATTCCGGCGGCTTGCAGGAAGAGACCACCTATCTGGGCATCCCCTGCCTGACCCTGAGGCCCAACACCGAGCGGCCGATCACCATCACCCGGGGCACCAATCAGCTTTGCACCTTGGAAGACGTGGAGCAGAAAATCGATTCGGTGCTTGCGGGAGACTCCGGCAAGGGCAGCGTGCCCGAGCTGTGGGATGGGCATGCCGCCGACCGGGTGGTGGCGTCGATCAAGGCGGTGTTTGGTCTCTGATGTGAAAGGCT
>JASFJY010000066.1:0-9939 GCA_050119415.1 Chromatiales bacterium
CCGGATGATCTGGTACAGCATCTCAAGGCCGCCCTCAGCGCCTGCCGCAGCGGCGTCAAGCGCATCCACCTGATCGACCGTCAGCAGGACGGCGCCCTGCTCAAAGAGATCTTCACCCGGGACGGCATCGGCACCCTGATTACTGCCGAACCCTACGAGGAGCTCCGCACCGCCCGCATCGACGATGTGGGCGGCCTGCTTGAGCTGCTGGAACCCTTAGAGGAGGAGGGTGTCCTGGTGCGCCGCTCCCGAGAACTGTTGGAGACCGAGATCGACCACTTCAACCTGATAGAGCGGGACGGCATGGTGATCGCCGGCGCTGCCCTCTATCCCTATCCCCGTGAGGCCATGGCCGAGCTGGCCTGCATGGTGGTCCATCCCGACTACCGGGGTGATAACCGGGGTGAGCGTCTGCTCGACCATATGGAGAGCGCCGCCAAGGCGCAAGGACTCGATAAACTCTTCATACTCACCACCCAGACCGCTCACTGGTTTCGGGAACGCGGATTCGTACAGGCCGATCTCAAAGAGCTGCCGATGCGCAAGCGCGAACTCTATAACTACCGGCGTAACTCGAAGGTCTTCATTAAGACCCTTGCCGACTGAGCAAGAATCTCTACCAAGCAATGAGGCCATCCGCTGCGGCAAGCCGTAGCGGAAACCGACTGTAATAGGGTAAATCCCACGCTGTGTCGGACTAAAGCAGCCAGAACATTTCATCGTCCCATTATTGCAGTATAATTAGTAGTGAGTAATATGCTGATACATCGGAGGTGTAAGATGAAAACGGCACGTATTACCTCTATCAGCATCATCAGCTCAGCCATTATTCTCGCAGGATGCTCAATGGGAGAACTGATGGTCCATGAAACCAAGAGCCCGTATGACTTTGAGAAAACCGTTTCTGTGATTACAGAAGAGGCAAGGCATCAGGGGTGGGTTGTTCCCAAAGTGCATGATTTTCAACAATCTCTGCTCAAGTTTGATCAGGATGATCCTGGTAGAATCAAGGTAGTGAAGGTCTGCAAGCCCGAATATGCCGCACGACTGCTTAGGCATGATGAATCCAAGTATGTGTCGGTACTGATGCCATGTTCACTCTCTGTCTACGAGAAGTCAGATGGTCACACCTATGTGGCGGCGATGAACATGGAGCTAATGTCCCTGCTTTTTCAGGGTGATATTGGCGACACGCTCTCTGCCGTAGCAAAAGAGGATAAAAACATTCTATCGTTCATGAAGCCATAAATCCGTGGCGACATGAAGATGGAATCCGGCACAGGGCAACGCATCCTCCTCCCCTGTGCCGACCGATGAGGTGGAAGTTTGACAGCAGCGCCACCGCTTCTCTCACCCAATCTTGGCGCAAAAGAAAAAACGCACTTTAATGGCCATAGAGCATCTTTTCTTAGCAATCAGCTGAAACATTCGGACGAACCTAAGCTTACGAGTAATGCTTGCTAAGAAGACAATAACCAGGTCATCCCTTAGCAGCCATAAGTTTTCTTTCTGAAAGGTAACTATGAAATCCCTATTCGAGATATGCCATAAAAACCCAGTGCGTCTAAAAAAATAATTGATCAAAAAAGACTGGCATAATTTATTCCCATGTCCATACTTAAAATTCAGGAAGGATGTAAAAAGAAAGGTGTAACATCTATACGAAAAGCGTTGTTTTTTTACTAATCACAAAGAAACGAAAAGAATTAAATTAGCAGCTTACTATTTTCATTGTTTTGATAATGAAATTCTAACGTGTTGAGTATGTAATACGCTTAGCAGATGTAAAAAGAAGATTATCTGGCTGGCAATCACAAGCACTGAATGCACGTCCTCAGTTGAGCCTGTACAACACAACCTTTTTTCAGGATTGATTGTTCAATCTATCGATACTGCTGATACAGACCGAAAACGCGCAATACCATTGGCAAGCCAAGGACCAAACCACCAAGGAGGGCAGGGCACAAACCAAACCAACAAAAGCACCAGGAGCACAGAGTGGAGCACCGTTACTATCCTCGCATGCAAGTCTCCCTGGAAGTCGACCTATTCAAAAGAGATCGGCTTCTGGGGAGCGCTAAAACCAAGGATATAAGCCTTGGCGGCATGATGCTGCAGAACGACACGCCACAACTAAACCGGAATGATCTTGTCGCCATTCGAATATGGGTTAACGGGGTGGAACAGGTCATGCGTGGCCTTGTGATTCACACCGACAAGAAATATGCGGGTGTCATGCTGATCGACATGAACAAAGATGTGTCCCGCGCCTTCTTCGATTTTCTGAGGGAGATGCGGGCGCCACTGAAGTCGGCACTGGCTGCCTCCTCAAAAGGTCCGCCGTACTGATACACGGTCAGCGCCCTGGTTTAACCCGAATGATTCACCCGCTCGGTCACTTGTAAAATAAACTAATATGTGGTTTTTCCTTGCTATTCTTTGAATATTAGCAAAGTACTATGTGCAACCAGCCCAGGCTGAACGCGCCCTCGCAGCCGTCTCGCCGTGCAGCTGCGGCATTTGCTAAATCATCAATGGCGGGCGTAAGTCGGGTTAGGTCGACTCAAGGGGATAGCGGGGTCACTCCTGACCAGGGTGTTTCAGTTTGAGCAGCGGTTCCAGTAGATCCATCGGCAGCGGGAAGACCAGGGTATGGGTCTTTTCGCCGGTGATTTCCGTAAGGGTCTGCAGATACCTCAATTGGATGGCCTGCGGCTGTTGCGACAGTATCTGAGCCGCTTCCAAGAGCTTCTTGGCAGCCTGCTGCTCACCTTCCGCGTGAATCACCTTGGCGCGTCTGGCACGCTCCGCCTCCGCCTGGCGGGCGATGGCACGTATCATGCTATCGTCCAGATCCACATGCTTGATCTCCACATTGGTGACCTTGATGCCCCAAGCATCCGTCTGCTGATCGAGGATTTTCCTGATATCGTCGTTGAGGCGGTCCCTCTCAGCCAACATCTCATCCAGTTCATGTTGGCCCAATACCGAACGCAGCGTGGTCTGCGCCAATTGGCTGGTCGCCGCCATGTAATCCTCTACCTGAATGATCGCCCGCTCCGGATCGATTACACGATAGTAGACTACGGCATTCACCTTGACAGAGACGTTGTCGCGCGAAATCACGTCCTGTGACGGCACATCGTGCACAATCGTACGCAAATCAACACGCACCATCTGTTGGATGATTGGAATGATGATGATGAGTCCCGGGCCCTTGACCTTCCAGAATCGCCCCAGCATGAACACCACAGCCCGTTCATACTCGCGCATGATGCGGAATGCCGAGGCTAAGAAAGCAGCGACAAGAAACACCAGAATGGCATAGACATAGAGCGTCATGACGGCTTTTCCTCCTCATCTAGGGGTGTTACGTCCAGTATCAGCCCCCTTCTTCCCGTGATACGTACCTGTTGGTTCTTCAGCAGGGGTTGATCCGAGTGGGCCTGCCACACCTCGCCATGCACCAACACTCTACCCACTCGGGTGAAGTCCTCCACCACCTGTGCGCTGCTGCTCAGGATCTCCTCCCGACCGCTCACCACCGGTTTTCGGTGGGATTTGATTGCCAGGCCGATAGTGAACATGAGTAGAAAGGCGCTGCTTATCGCAACCACCGAGATGAGCGGCAATGAGAGGCCATAATCCGGGTGTTCGGTATCAATCAAAATCAGAGAACCAATGACGAATGCAATCACACCGCCGATGCCGAGGGCGCCGAAACTAGGGACGAAGGCTTCAGCCACCATTAGGGAGAGCCCCAGCAGAATCAGTGCAACGCCCGCATAGTTGATCGGCAGCACCTGGAAGGCGTAGAGCGCCAGCAGCAGGCAGATGGCCCCGGCGGTTCCCGGCACGATCGATCCCGGATTGGCGAATTCGTAGATCAGACCGTAGATACCGACCAGCATGAGGATATAGGCCAAATTCGGGTTGCTGATGATTGAAAGCAGTTTGCTCTGCCAGTCCGGCTCGATCACTTCGAGGATCAAGCCCTGTGTGGACAGGGTCACCACGCCCAGCGACAGATTGACCTGGCGGCCGTCAAGTTTCTGCAGCAGTGTATCAAGGTCGCCGGCAACCAGGTCGATAACCCCCTTCTCCAGTGCCTCTAGCGCCGACAGACTCGATGCCTTGCGCACCGCCTCCTCGGCCCAGCTGGCATTGCGGCCGCGCAGCACGGCGAGACTGCGTATATAAGCCGCCGCGTCGTTAATCACCTTTCGCTCCTTGGCATCGGCGGGTGTCGTGGGCTGCTCAACTCCCTCCTCGCCCTCCGCTGGCGGCTGCTCCGGCGTCTGCTGCGGCAAACCGCCCAGACTGACCGGAGTAGCCGCGCCCAGGTTGGTGGCCGGCGCCATGGCCGCGACATGGCTGGCAAAGAGGATGTAGGTTCCAGCGCTGGCGGCGCGCGCGCCTCCGGGAGCCACATAGGTGACCACCGGGATTCTCGCTGCGATGATGCGCTTGATGATGACACGCATGGAGCTGTCAAGTCCCCCGGGGGTATCCATGCGAATGATCAACAGCTCCACGCCCTCTGACTCCGCCTTGTCGAGGGTCCTGGCGAGATAGTCGGCGGAGGCCGGTCCGATGGTGCCGTCTATTTCCACCAGATAACCCTTGCGCGCAGGCTCCCCGACAGCCAGTTCTGTATTGCCGCCTAATAACAGCCCGAATGACAAGAGAAGCAATAGCGACCAACCCGGCACCTGGATTCTCCTATGCAAAGCTTTTCAATACAGAGCCGAAGCCTCTCAACCAACGACGTGGTGCTTACCGATCATGTAGACGCTGCTGGCCTGCGGCCCCTCTTCTCCCATCTCTTCGGTAAAACGCACCTCCATGCCAACGGCCAGCTTGTCGAAGTCACCCTCTACCAGGCTGTTGCGGTGGAAATAGATGTCGCGTCCGTCGGAGCTGGTGATGCGACCGTAGCCCTCGTCCGACATCAACTCGCTGATACGGCCGTGGAGCGGGACGTCGTGATGTTTCACGTCGTGGCGCTGGCGCCGCGCCAGGTCCTCCAATTGGCGCCGCAGCGAGTCGAAGACATCGCGCACGGCGACGTAGGCGTCTTCGTAGGTCTGGTGTTTGGGCGATTCGCGACCGGCGAACAACTCGTATCCTGGCAGGGTGAGGTCCACCCGTACATGGTAGAGGTTGCCCTGGTGATGATGGTGGTGGTCCAGTTCAATGACCACGCGGCAACTGGTCAGGTTGGTATGGTACTGCTCCAGTTCATCGACCCGTTCCCGGATCTTGGCCTCCAGGGCGGGCGACGGTTCCATATGACGAAAGGTGATCTGCGGCTGGATTTGCATGGCGAGCCTCCAGGGTCGAGGATTCTCGGCAATTGCCGGTAACTCTAAGGTAAACATAGCAAGACGGCAGGCGATCCGCTCAGGCTTCACAACCACTGCCATGCTGAATCAACCCCTCCAAAAGATAATCAGCAACCAGAGGATGGGACAGCAGATAGGCAGCCGGGTCAGTAATGTCGGTCATGGAATCGGTGGCAGTGACCACGGCTTCGTACCACTCACTCAGGAGAAAATCCCCTCGCCCAAGCCACATCAGGGCCACCAATGCCGCCTGTTGGTCAGGCTCCAGATCGTCGACCGTCGCCTTGACCTCTTGCGCACAGGGGTCATCCACATGATCTGCCAGCACCTGCCGCGCCCAATCCTCGGATGAGCTGATTGGCTCTTCCGGGATAACGACCTCCTCCTTGGCCTGAAACTCCCTCGCCTTTGCAATGATATAACAGACGGTTTCCGGATTGATGTTCAACATGGCTTATCCTCCCTAACCCGAAGGTTTCACCCGCTCGCTTAGAAAAAATAAACTAACTTACGTTTTTTATATGTTATCCATGGAATATTAGCAAAATACACGGTGTAACCGACTTACGCTGAACGCGCCCCCGCAGCAAGCTAGATGTCTTTTTATACTGAGCACCCTGGGACAATCATGCCCCCCTCTCCCTGTTGAGGGTGTCGCAAAATACCGTAGCAGGGTCTGCAAAGCGGGCAATCGAGTGTGCGATAGATAACAAATGTCGAATCAGGCACACCCCACTTTGCTGAATAATTCGCTCAACTTATTGTCTTAACCGATAATTATCAGTTGGCATTACCTTTGCTTAATTAATATTAAGTCGTTTTCTTCATCGTTATGCAAATTCACTGCATAGCGATGAGGAACAAGGCCGCCTGAAGTATTCCAGCAGATTCATATCCGTGACCATAGGAGAAAATTAAGGAGCAATGAACACACCAATCGATCTTCGTCACCGGTAACCTGCAATAGAGCGGTGGCCAGGGCGGCGACATCACCCTCAAGCGTATTGAATCGCTGGAGGCGATCGATATTCAAGGCTCCATCTCCGCAGCCGCCAGGCAGCTCAGCGTCAGCTACGGTTCTGCTTGGGGTGCATTGGATGAGATGCAGTTGGAACGGGGCTCACCGGTCTGTGCATCGATCAAGGCATCGCACGTGACCCTTGGTGTCAACTGAAGCCAATCGCAATGTTGCTCAAACAAACTATGACCAGGAGTATTGTCATGAAACTATCCAAATCCATCGCGCTTACCAGCTTGCTCGGACTCGCTCTGTTCGCCAGCCAGGGGCAGGCTGAAGAAGTCAAGATCGCCGTGGCGGCCAACTTCACCGATGCCACCCGCGAGATCGCCCCTCTGTTCGAAAAGGCCACCGGCCACAACACCAAGATCAGCTATGGTTCCACCGGCAAGCTCTACGCGCAGATCGAACACGGCGCCCCTTTTGAACTCTTCCTGGCGGCCGACACCAAACGCCCGAGCAAGGCCGAGCGGGAGGGGCTGGCGGTTCCCGGCAGCAGTTTCGTCTACGCCAGGGGCAAACTGGTGTTGTGGAGTGTGAAGCCCGACCTGTTCGAGGACGGAGAGGCTTTCCTAAAGAGCGGCGCCTTCGATCACCTTGCCCTAGCCAATCCCAAGACCGCGCCCTACGGCCTGGCGGCCGAGCAGGTCATGCAACACATCGGGGCGTTCGACAAACTCACCCCTAGACTGGTCAAGGGCGACTCCATCGCCCAGACCTTCCAGTTCGTCGCCACCGGCAATGCGAAGGTTGGCTTTGTCGCTTTGGCCCAGATTAAAGGCTGGGAGGGAGAATCCGGTACACTTTGGGCGATACCGGAGGACTACTATGCCCCCATCGAGCAGGCGGCGGTGTTGTTGAAAAAGGGCGAGTCCAATCCTGCCGCCATCGCCTATCTCGATTTCCTCAAGGGCGATGCCGCCCGTGAGGTGATCGAGCGTTATGGCTACGGGGTGGAGTAATACGGCCGTGCCGACCCCAATGGGAAACATTCGGGCTAGCGATACACTCACGACAGTTTGAACGGGAACGTTCTGCTCAATCAGGGATTACACTATGACATTCGACTGGGAGCCCGTTTGGCTGACCCTCAAGCTGGCCGGCACCACAACCCTGATGCTGCTGATCGTCGGCACACCTATCGCTTGGTGGCTGGCCCGCACCCGGGCCTGGTACAAACAGGCCCTGGCGGCGGTGGTCGCCCTGCCCCTGGTGTTGCCGCCCACCGTACTCGGTTTCTATCTGCTGATCCTGCTGGCCCCCAGCGGGCCTGTGGGACGTCTGACCGAAACCCTCGGCCTCGGCACCCTGCCCTTCACCTTCGAAGGTCTGGTGGTCGCCTCGGTGCTCTACTCCATGCCCTTCGTGGTACAGCCCCTGCAAAACGCCTTCGAGGCCCTCGGACCCCGCCCCGAGGAAGTGGCCGCCACCCTGCGCGCCTCACCCTGGGACCGCTTCATAACCGTTGTGATTCCGCTGGCACGCCCTGGTTTTCTCACCGCCGCCGTGCTCTCCTTCGCCCACACCGTCGGCGAGTTCGGCGTGGTGTTGATGATCGGCGGCAACATCCCCGGTGAGACCAAGGTACTGTCGGTGGCGATCTACGACTATGTGGAGACCTTGGAGTATGACCAGGCCCATCTGCTGGCCGCCGGCATGTTGGCCTTCTCCTTCCTGGTGCTGCTGACCCTCTATCTGCTCAATGGCCGGATCACCCGGAGCCATCAGCCATGAGCGGTATCGAAATCAGACTGAAGAACCGGCTTGGCGACTTCGACCTGGACCTGGCCTTCACGGCGCCGGCCCAAGGTGTTACCGCGCTTTTCGGCCGCTCGGGATCGGGCAAGACCAGCGTGCTGCGGGCGGTAGCCGGCCTGATACGCTCGCCACAGGGCCTGGTGCGGATCAACGACGAGGTATGGCAGGATGAAAAGCGCTTCGTGCCTACCCACCGGCGCGCCCTCGGCTATGTGTTCCAGGAGGCGAGCCTCTTCCCCCATCTCTCGGTGAGGCGCAACCTGGAGTATGGCATGCGTCGGGTGCCGGCGGGGCAGCGGCAGATCCCTTTCCACGACGTGGTGGAGCTGCTCGGCATCCCTACCCTGTTGAAGCGGGCCACCACCCGCCTCTCAGGCGGCGAACGACAGCGGGTCGCCATCGCCCGCGCCCTGCTCACCAGCCCGCGCCTGCTGCTGATGGACGAGCCCCTCTCGGCCCTCGACCATGCGGCCAAACAGACCATCCTGCCCTACCTGGAGCGGCTACACGACGAGTTCGCCATCCCCTCCCTCTATGTTTCCCACGACCCCAACGAGGTGGCAAGGCTCGCTGATCACATGGTGGTGCTGGAGGGGGGGCGTGTAACCGCCCAGGGTGAGGCCGCCCAGCTGCTGACCCGTCTCGACCTGCCCCTGTCGGCCTACGACGACGCCTCTGCCCTGCTGGAAGGCACTGTCAGTTCCCACGATCACACCTACCACCTGACCTGGATTTCCCTGCAGGGCAACCGGGTCGCGGTGTCGCGGGAGGATCTGCCGGTGGGCCGCCATGCCAGGGTACAGATCCAGGCGCGCGACGTCAGCCTGTCGCTGCGCGCCCACGCCGACACCAGCATCCTCAACATCCTGCCGGCACGCGTCATCGACACCCATGACATCAGTCAAACCCAGGTACTGGTACGCTTGCAACTGGAGGATGGCCAGACCCTGCTGTCGCGCATCACCCGCCGCTCCGCCATGGGCATGGGGATTCACGAGGGGATGCAACTCTATGCCCAGGTCAAGAGTGTGGCCTTGCTCTCCTGATCGACAACAACGACTGACCAGGCTACTCGGCTCCCTTCGAGCCACTCGGCATCACCACCTGCGGGCAGCTTGCTGCGATCTCGTCATACACCCGCCAGGGTGTCTCCTCGTAACGGCGGGAGAAATGCAAGGGGATCAGGTGCCGGACACGCGCCGCTTTGGCGATCCGCGCGCAGGCGGTGGTGGTCAGGTGGCCGGTCCGTTGCGCACGGGCGGCGTCTTTTTGCATAAAGGGCGATTCACAGAAGAGGGTGTGGGCCTCTTCGGCCAGTGCAATTAGACGATCGCGGTTGTCAGGGGTGTCGGCCAGGTCGGTGGCGTAGACAATTTTGCTGCCAGGTCTGATCAGCGTGAGGTCGGCGGCCAGCCGCCTGACCGTCTCTGTGTTGCCGTTCGGCAAGTCGAGCAGGTGATCTAGCTGCTGTTCGACTATCAACCGCTTCAGCTTGGTCAACCAGGGTCCGGGTTCCAGCCCGAACTGCCGCAGACGCTCCTTGCGCACGTTGATCTGCAGCACCGGTTCGAAGCTGTAGGCGAGCACAGGGATGCCGTGATCGAGGCTGACGGCGCGTACCCGGAAAGCGGCTTCTTCCCGCACGATACCGTCGCTCACCTGCATCTCACCAAGCAGCTGGCGCTTAACCGTACCCGCCTGCAGCCGGCTAAGGAGCAGCCGCTCGCCATGCAGCTCCGCAACTTCGAAAACGGGCCCCCGGTCGCCGATCCGGTCCCAGTGGATGCCGTTGATCAGATGTTCTATCTGTGTAGCCAG
>JASFJY010000067.1:0-9938 GCA_050119415.1 Chromatiales bacterium
CTACACCACCGAGACCCAGGAAGCGAACCACCGTACACTGCAGACAATCGAAGGCCAGCCCACCCTGATCAGCAGCGGCATCATCCGCCCGGAGGTAACCCGGGGCGGCTATATCATCGGACCCCGCGGCGGTTATCAGACAAGCATTGACTACCGGACCATCGACTCGGGTTTCTATGCCACTGTCCAAGTGCTGCGTGATCGGGTCAGAATCGAGATCACCACACGCAAACAGGCCGAAATCAGCGGTTCGCCCGCCATCAAGACTCAGACAACCGACAATGTGGTCAGCGGACAACTCGGCCAATGGCTGCCACTGGCAAGTACACGCAGTCAACGCCGACTCAAAAACACAGGGATCGGCAGCTACGCCAGCAGTGAGTCGATGAGTCAAGATGAAGTCTGGGTGAAAGTGGAGCTGCTGCCTGAATGAGTCGTGTTGTAGTGGCTAATCCCCATTCCATGGTGATATGCAAGTCGTCGAGGTTATTCTGCGCCTCGCCTCGATCTTCTCGAGATAGCTCTGCTTCATCGCCTCCTCAAAGGCCTGGTTGCTGGGGTAGTCGTAGCCAAAGACGGGCTGCCAAAGGCGGGGATTCTCCATGCATAGATAGAAAAAGACCCGGCCGTGCCAGGCCGCCAGCGAGCGGTAGGCGAAACCGAACATCTCCTGCTTGATCGATTCCGGATAGGAGAGCTTGCCATCGGCCTCGACCATCGGCATCTGCAGGATATGACTCTTGAAGCCAGGACGTTCCCGTAACTGCCTGATCACCGGCTTGATGTAGGTAAGGGTGCCGAGGGAGACCAATGCCACCTCGTTGCTGTCAAAGGTCCCGGTAAGCTGTTGGAAGAGCGCGCCATAGCCATCCTGCCACGCGTCATAACGAATCATGGGGTGGAAGTGAAAACCCACCAGCACCCCCTTGTCGGCCAAGCGGCGGGCGGCGCCCAGCCGTTCATCGAGGGAGGCGGTAAGGTGCTCCTCGTTGGCAATCACCACCTGGGGATTAAGAGACCAGGTACAGAGCACATTGGGCGGCACCCGGTTTTTCAACAGGTGGTTGATGTTTTTCGACTTGGTCTTGAGTTCGAGAATGACATTGGGGTGGCGCTCGGCGAAAGTGAGCAGCGCATCGAGCATACCCCCCTGATTGCCCCACATCAGGGAATCGGAGGATTGTCCGGTACCGATGTGGTAGATCCGCTGCGGATCGATCTCCAGGGCCGCCAACTTCTCGGCGAAGCGGCTGTCGAAACGCACCTCGTCGCCATGGTAGAAGGACTGGATGCTGCAGTAGCTGCAGTCGAAGCCGCAGTTCTCCACGGCATCGAGGGTCAATAGATTGCAGCAGCGGGTGCGTTTAGAGGCAACCGGGCAGTAACCCAGTCCGAGTTGTTCCTTGTCCACGCTGATCCGTTTGATACGTTGCGCAGAATAGCCGTTCGACACGGGAATCTCAGGATAGCGGAAGGGCTTTTCTTTGAGCGACTGCCAATGGCAACGCACTTGCTTGAGCAGCAGTTGCCGGCGTTGCTTAGGTGTAAATCTTCTCTCTATAGCGTCGGGCCAGATGCTCTCCAGGGAGTCCGCCTCCCACATGCCGAGATCGACGGCAATATCACAGAGCTGCTTGAGTTCCTGTTGAGTGAAGCGGTAGTCTCGCGCCTGTTGCAGAAGAAAGTCCCGTTGATCACTTGCAAGCTGGGATCCACCCGCCGCCTCGAGCATCGCACTGATGTTTCTATCTTGAACTGTCACGCCTAAGTCGCAATTAAACGCTGGTAAAGGTCGATCGTCTTGGTCGCCACCGACTCAGGATGGTAGCGTCGTTTCGCCTCCGATTTCGCCGCCTTGGAGAAGGCCTGACGCCGCTCATCATCGGAGAACAAGGCAGCGATACGCTCCGCATAGGCGAGAAAGTCATTGGGCTCAACCAGGTATCCCGTCTTACCCTCTTCGATCATGTAAGGCATACCACAGACGTTGGAAGAGATCACGGGAACCCCTACGGCCATCGCCTCGGCGATCGCCATGGGGGCATTCTCCTGCAGCGAAGGCAAGACAAAAACCGAGGCTTTAGTCAGCTGGTTCATGATCTCGTCCTGGCCGACCCGCCCCAGCAGAATCACCTCATCGGCGACGTCGAGTTCATCGATGGTTTTCAGCACCAACTGATGGTACTCAGGATCACTGGCCTCACCGGCCGCGTAGAGTTTGACCATGAGACCACGTCTCTTGAGTTCGCCAACGGCGTGTACCAGAGTAACCAGATTCTTTCTGGGATTGATCCAACCCGCATAGAAGATACGGCCGGGCTCCTCCTGGTGTTCCAGCTTGAAATATTTGTCAGCGATGGCGTTTTCGATATCGTAGATCTTTGAACGGGTCCTCGATGCGATCTCATCGTTTACATAGGGCGTGATAGAGACGATAGCGCTCTGTTTTGCCAATCCATGGCGTTCGACCTGACGCCAGATTTTCGAGCGCAACCACCACATCCAGCTCGCTTCGGTTACCAGGTTGAGGCTGTCAAAACCATGTACGGTAAAGACCACCGGTACGCCGTACCCCGTGGCACCTAAACCGTAGGTCTCCTGAAAGTGTACGATATCGGGTTGCAGAGAGAGGATATAATCCTTTATCAACCGTTTGCCGGGACCGCCCAGCAGATCGAGAAACATCGGCCATCCGGGGGCTGGCAGACGATGTATAGTCGCCCCCAGTGAGGATTCCACCATTTGCCGTGTGCGCCCTTTCTCCAAGGTCACCAGATGGAGTTCCACCGAGCCCAGAGCCATCAGACCTCTCACCAGGCCCAGGGTTGCGGTCTCTACCCCTCCCCTCGGTTTATTCACGTCCTCGGGAAACCGACTGAACATAACGACACGTATCATGGCACTCTTCCGTCTTGGCGATAAGTTTGATTGGTTCTCAGACTTATAATCCTAACGCTTCCTGGCGACAAATTTCTTCAACCTTTGGCGCTTCTGCAGCTGTCGCTTGGTCAGCTTGTTTTTCTTCCCCTGGTAGGGATTTTCACCTGAACGGAACTCGATCCTAATCGGTGTCCCTTTTAGATTCAATGCCTTGCGAAAGCGGCTCACCAGATAACGTTTATAGCTATCCGGCACTTCGTCGGTCTGGTTGCCGTGAATGACGATGATGGGCGGATTCTTGCCCCCCTGGTGGGCGTAGCGCAGTTTGATGCGCCGACCGCGAACCAGCGGAGGTTGATGCTCCTCGATGAGCGCCTCCAGCAGGCGGGTCAGCTCGGGGGTTGGCAGATCGCGCATGGCGCTGGCGTAGACGCTCTCCACCATATCGAATAGGTCGCCCACACCGGAGCCGTGCAAGGCGGAGATGAAGTGGTGCCGGGCGAATTTGAGAAAAGGCAGTTTACGCTCGATCTCCCTCTTCAGCCAATCCCGCTGGTCCTGCTCCAATCCGTCCCACTTGTTGACTACCAGAATAAGCGCCCGACCGCTCTCCAGTACGTGACCGGCCAGGGTGGCATCCTGCTCCCCCACCCCCTGCCTGGCATCCAACAACATCAGCACCACGTTGGCCTGTTCCATTGCCTGCAGGGTCTTGATGATGCTGAACTTCTCGATCGCCTCCTTGATACGCGCCCGACGCCGCACCCCGGCGGTATCAATCAGGGTGTAGCGTCGCTCGTTGCGCTCAAAGGGGATGAAGATGCTGTCACGGGTGGTGCCGGGCTGGTCGAAGGCGACCACCCGCTCCTCTCCCAGGAGCCGGTTGACCAGGGTTGACTTGCCCACATTGGGGCGCCCCACCACGGCGATCTGAATACCCGGCTGTTCCGGCTCCATATCCTCGGCGGGGGGCAACTGTTTGAGCACCGACTCGATCAGGTTTTTGACGCCGCGCCCGTGAGCCGCGGCGATCAAATAGGGATCGCTGAAGCCAAGGCGGTAGAAATCACTGCCAGCGAGGGCCTGATCCAAGCCCTCGCTCTTGTTTACCGCCAAGGTCACCGGCTTGCCGGTACGCCGCAATTCCTGGGCGATCAACTCGTCACCGCCGGTGCAGCCCTCGCGTGCATCGAGCAAAAAAAGGATATGGTCGGCCTCGCCGATGGCTTGGCGCACCTGTTGCTCCATCAGCGCATCGATACCTTCCTGATCACCGCTGATGCCGCCCGTGTCAACCACTACATAGGGCTGACTGCCGAGTCTGCCAGTGCCGTACTTACGGTCGCGGGTCAGGCCCGGCTGATCGGCGACCAGCGCGTCGCGACTGCGGGTGAGGCGGTTGAAGAGGGTCGATTTACCCACATTTGGGCGTCCGACCAGCGCGATGACGGGCAGCATAAATCTATACTCAAAGGGCGTCGGACTCTATAGGCTCTACGCGCAGGGCACTCAGGGTGCCGCCGTCATCAAGGACATAGACGACGCCGCCGTGTACCAATGGCTTCAACCGGATGGCATCGCCGCCCACCCGACTGCGCGCCAACATCTTGCCGTCATATTGAGAGAGCCAATGGAGATAACCGTCATAATCACCAACCACCAGGTAGCCCTCCACCATGGCTGGCGCGCTGAGACGTCGGGCATGCAGTGCCTTCTGTTGCCACAAGGTGGCGCCATTGGTGGTATCCAAGGACCAGATATGATCGGCCTCATCGGTGATGTAGAGCTGGCGCCAGTCGGCATCCAGACCGGCGTGGGAGGATATATCCCGGCGCCAGAGTACCACGCCGCTGATTTCGGAGACGGCTGCCAGGTCGCCATGATAGGCGGCGGCGTAGAGTGTCCCCTCCACCAGCTTCAGATCGGCGTCGATATCGACCACCCGCTCCAGCTCAGTGCGTCCCGAAGGCGTGGTGATCGAGGCCTCCCAGTTAGGCGCCCCGTTGTCGAGAGAGAGGGCCACCAGTTTGCCATTGGCGAAGCCGACCAGCACCTGGAGTTCGTGCAAAACGGGGGAACTGTCACCGCGTAACGTCAGCACAGGAACCTTGCGGTCGTAAACCCAGAGTGACTCCCCACTGTCACTGGCGAAGGCTGACACCCGGCCGTCGATGGTGCGGCAAACCACCCTGCCCCGCCCGACCGCGGGCACCGAAAGCACCTCGCTGCTAACCTGCTTGCGCCAACGTTGGCTACCGTCACTGGCATCCAACAGGATCAGTTCGGCCTCCTGCGTGCCGATCGCCACCAGGCCGTAGTCGACGCCGGGACCGCCGCTGATCGGCACATCAAGATCGACCGACCAGAGCTCCTTGCCGCTCTCCGCCTCCAGCGCGGTGACCTGGCCGGAAGGTTCGGCGATATAGATACGCTCGCCCTCCAGGGCCGGCGCGATCTTCAGGAAGGCCTCTTCGCTGCCCTCGAAGGTTTCGCTCCAGAGGGTGCGGATCTTGAGTTGAGGTTCCAGGTCAACCAATTCGGCCGGAGGATCGGCGTTGTCCTTGGCCGAGAAAGCGCTGCAGCCGACCAGCGTCAACATCAACAGGGGCCAGAAGAGTCGTATGACTTTTTTCATTTCAGGGCTTGACCAGGGCCAGATCATCCAGTTTCATCTTCAGCAGGTTGCGATTGCTGGCATCCTGCGTCATGGCCAGGGTATAGGCATCGAAGGCAACCTGTTTGTCGCCCTGCCGGGCGGCTATGTCGCCGCGCAGTTGGGCGAAGTCGCCGGCGAACCCCCCCGTCGCTTCCTGGGCCAACTTCTGGGCACCCTCCAGATCCTCCTCGCTCAGAAGGAGGCGCGCCAGGTTTAGCTGAGCCAGATGCTTCAGCGATTTGTTGTCGGCCTGTGCCATGGCCCACTCCAGCTGCGAGCGTGCCGCCGCGGCATCGCCCTGTTGCAATTTCAGCTTGGCCTGGGTGAGGGCAGCTAAGACCGCGTAGCTGCTGCCTTCATACTCGAGCCGCAGCAGTTCCGCCTGCTTACTGGCGGATTCCACCTCGGCCCGCTGCGCGGTGCTAACCAGCTGACTGAAAGCAGCGGAGGCCTCCTTACCCACTCGATCCTGGTAGTTGCCCCAGGCCTGCCAGCCGAAAACACCGCCAAGTCCGATGACGAGCCCGGCAATAATGGAGGTGCCGTTCTCTTTCCACCAGCGTTTCAGTGCTTCGACCTGCTCTTCTTCGGTCTGATATCCACTCATCTTTTCAATCCTGTCTCTGTGATATGTTGGCGTCTCTGGCTATGCGCGCCTCAAAGAATCGAGTTCAAGGTCGCAGCCAGCGACTCCAATTTAATCTGCTGTTGCTCTCCCGCCTCTCGCAATGGCTTGAGACCCACCTCACCGCGTGCAAGTTCATCACCGCCCAGCACCAGTGCGTAACGGGCGCTGCTTTTGTCGGCCTTTTTGAACTGACTTTTAAAACTGCCGCCTCCACAATGGCTGAGCATACGCAACGTCGGCAGCTCATTGCGCAACGATTCGGCCAGCTGCGCACCACGGCTCTCTGCCTCATCGCCCATCATGATCATGTAGAGATCGACCACCGGCAGCCGCTGCGCCAGATCGGTTGCCTCAAGCAGCGCAATCAGGCGCTCCAAACCCATGGCGAAACCCACCGCGCTGGTTGGCCTGCCACCCAGCTGTTCGACCAATCCGTCATAACGACCGCCGGCACAGACGGTACCCTGGGCGCCCAACTCATCGGTTAGCCACTCGAAGACGGTGCGACTGTAGTAGTCGAGCCCCCTTACCAGGCGCTGATTCAGCACATAGTCCACACCCGCGTCGTCGAGACCCTGGCGTAGGGCTTCGAAGTGGTCCAGCGATGCTTCGCCGAGATGCTCCATCAAGGTCGGGGCCTCGGCCACCACTGCCGCCATATCGGGATTCTTGGTATCGAGGATGCGCAGCGGATTGCTCTGCAGGCGACGCCGGCTGTCCTCGTCCAGTTCGTCATAGCGGCTCTGAAAATAGTCCACTAAAAGCTCCCGGTAACGGCTACGCTCTTCGGCGGTGCCCAGGGTATTGAGCTGCAACTTCAAGCCTTCCAGGCCGAGTTCACGCCATAACCGGGCAGTGATCAGAATCAGTTCCAGGTCGATGTCGGGCCCCGCCAGCCCGAAGGCCTCGACGCCAATTTGGTGAAATTGGCGGTAGCGGCCCTTCTGTGGCCGCTCGTGGCGGAACATCGGGCCCTGGTACCAGAGCCGCTGGGTCTGATTGAATATCAGCCCGTTCTCCAGACCGGCCCGAACACAGCCCGCTGTGCCCTCAGGACGCAAGGTCAGGCTGTCTCCGTTACGGTCTTCGAAGGTGTACATCTCCTTCTCGACGATATCGGTCACCTCGCCGATGGAGCGTTTGAACAGCTCGGTCATCTCGACGATGGGCATGCGGATTTCCGCATAGCCGTAGCGGGCCAGCACATCGCGCACCCGATCCTCAAGGAACTGCCAAAGGGGTGTCTGTTCAGGCAGGATGTCCTTCATCCCGCGAATGGCCTGGATTTGCTTTGCCATCAGTGGTGCGCGATCGATCGTGGGTGGATTACGAATAAAGCGCTGAAGACTACCACGAACAGGCCCTCACCACCTAGTGTCCTGTCAAAGCCGGGATGGATCGAGGGTAAAACGCGCCACCTTGCCGCGGGTATGCCGACTCAGATCATAATTTTCACCGTTGACGGTCAGCCGTGCCGCCTGGATATCGCCGATCACCACACTGAAGGGCCCGAGTTGGGCATCCAAACTACGGCGCATGCCATCGCGCATCACGCCAATGATGCGCATGCGGCCGTTGGCATCGCGCACCTCAACCCAGCAGGGTCCGGTAAACTCGAAAACGACCAGCCCGTCGGAGATCGGCGTCGGCATCTCTGACTCGGCGTCTGCTTCAGAAAGCGGCAGAATCTCGGCCGGGATATCGCTCGCCGGTGTGGCCGGCGTTTCGCTCACCAGGATGTCCGGCGCTTCGCTCGCCGGTGTGGCCGGCGTTTCGCTCAGCGGCGCCAATGCCTCTATCCGCTCCGCTTCGTCCGGCACTGGCTCGCCAGCTACAGGCTGAATCGGAGACTCCTCGTCGGCTGGCAAGAGCGGGGCCTCCTGCATGGATGTGGAAGGCTGCGGATCCGGCTCACTGAAGGGAGGCGGCACTTCATCCCCGAGGGGGGCGACTTCATCCTCTTGCGTTGGTGCGAAAGCGGGTTCGATGGTACCGTGAAGTTCCTCGGCTTGCTGCTCCTCGGTTTGCTGCGGCGACTCGGTAGAATCCATACGGCCCTGCCACCAGAAAAAGATCAGCACACCCAGCACAATGAGTACAAACCAGGTTGTATAGAGGATCAAGCGGTGGTCGCTGTGGAGTTCCTTGACGACATTGTCCGGCTGGTTTCCCACTAGCGGCTGTTGGGCGGTATCCGGCTGCAGCCCCTGATAGGCTTGAATGACGGCCTTCTCGTCTACGTCCAGGAGGCGTGCGTAATTCTTCAGGTAACCCTGGACAAAGACGGCAGCGGGCAGATTCTTGTAATCGTCCCGCTCCAGCGCCTGGATCATGGACTCGCTGAGGTGCAGTTGCGCCGCCACCTTGGCCTGCTCCAGCCCCTTGCGCTCGCGCGCCTTGCGCAGCAGGGAACCGGGACCGTCAATGCTGCGCTCAGAGTGATTGTTCTCTTGTGGGACTGTTTTTTGCTTCATTACTGCCGTTCTGCCTGGTTGAGTGCCTGGATTTCCGGAGCATCCGGAAACTCTCTCAGGAGCCGGCGCTTGTACTCTACAGCCTTGACGCGATCACCCAAATGCGTTTCCACCCGCACACCGAGCCACAGGGAAGCGGCAGTGGCCGGCACTTCGCTGTGGAAGCGCTCCAGATAAGCGCGGCTTGTCATGCCGTTGCGCTGTCCGAAGGTGAGTTCAGCCATGCGGATGAGAGCGGGCGCATATCGTTTATTCTCCGTCAGGGCACGACGATAGTAATCCTCGGCTTTAACTTTGTCATCCGCACGCTCTGAGCAGAGGCCGGCATTGGTCATCGCCACCCAGGGCGTGGAATAGAGAGGATTCTCTAGCGCCTGATCGAACTCCTGCAAAGCCTTTTCGTACTCCCCCTGCTTGCAGAAAAAACTGCCGCGCGCATTGCGGATGTATGGGTCCCGCGGGTCGAGGGCCGACGCTCGTCCGTAATGCTTGGCCGCCAGCTCGGTCTCACCGAGTCGTTCATAGAGAATGGCAAGCACATTGTGGGCATCCGGGCTGTCGGGGTCGACCTTGATCGCTCGGCGTAACTTCTTCAACGCCACCGCGTCCTGCCCGTCACGCATGTAGGCAATCCCCATCTCGACGTAGATCTTGGCCGGACTGTCGCGCCGCTCCACCCCCAGATTACCGGTGGTATCATCCGTGACTGTAGTGGCGCAAGCGCACAGCAGCGCCGTCAACATCAACACACCGGCGCTTCTGATCTGCTGCAGTGTCATCATGATACATTTACCTTCTAGTGTACTGTCTCATACTAATGCGTGATATAAGCGTGACGCCAGGCCATCGGCCGATAGGTAGTTACGTTGCAAGAACGAATGATAACTCCGCTGGACGAAAAATGTGTGTGGTGTCCCATCGAATTAGACGTTTTTAGGGGCAACAGAGCCTATCGGATGAGCGTTAACAGGCCCTAATGACTCATTTACCACCCGCCGCAACTCCCGTCGGCTGCGGTCTCGGACCTTACCCACCAGTTGGCCGCAGGCGGCGTCGATATCGTCACCTCGGGTCTTGCGGGTGGTGGCGATGATGCCGGAGCGTTTTAGCCGTTGGCGGAAGGCCTCAATCCGCTGCGGTGGCGAAACCCGGTAGCGGGTGCCAGGAAAGGGATTGAAGGGGATCAGGTTGACCTTGGAAGGGGTGCCCTCCAGCAACCGGATCAGTGCCTTGGCGTGTTGCAGACTGTCGTTGACGCCGTCGAGCATGACGTACTCCCAGGTCACCTTGCGCCGCTTGT